>CAZORO010000642.1:0-1372 GCA_964581845.1 uncultured bacterium | reverse complement strand
GGCTTGCCCCACCGGGTTGAGAGAAGGACCGATGAGTCATGTAGGGTGGGGCTTGCCCCACCGGGTTGAGAGAAGGACCGATGAGTCATGTAGGGTGGGGCTTGCCCCACCGGGTTGAGAGAAGGACCGATGAGTCATGTAGGGTGAGGCTTGCCCCACCGTGCTCTGATTTTGGGGGTATCCATGACACCAAAGGAGACGCGAAACTGTCTCCTGAGCGTAGTGGGGATCTCTTTGCTTGGTGTGGTTGGTGTCGCTCTTCTTGTAAGCGCGGTGATCCTTTTCGGGCCGCCGCATCTGCCCCGTGAGGATCGTGTCCAGATCGTAAGCGAAGCCAAATCCCTCCCAAGCACGGTTGACGTTTCTGCAATCGATGCGCTTATCAGCGCGCATTCCCAGTGGGAGAAAACTGGAGAAAAATATCCTGATGGTGAAGAAATCTCTCGATTGGTCTACCGGAAAGACATCAATGGAGATTCGGTCCTCGATGAGATCCAAAGTGGTTTTAGGTTTCATATCTCAGGATCTGACCCTTTTTTTGTTCATGACCCTTCTGTCCAACCTTCAGGAGACACCTCAGCCGGTTTTGACGATATAGATGGAGACGGTATCATTGACGCCTGGTGCTGTGATCCGGCGGATGATGTGGTCCGTGTCCTATATGGTCCTGTTGAGAAAGGATTCATTGCGGCCCAAGACCTTCCCGGATCTGGTGAGTTTGAAGGGGCTTTTTTCGATGTCGACGGAGATGGTGACCTGGATATTGTTCTCCGGTATTTCAGGTATGGGCCTGATGAAAAGCATATCCCGGCAGGTGATTATTTCTGGATCGAATTGGACCCAATACATAAGAGATGATAGAGCTCATTCTGCAACCGAAGAGATTGACAAATATCTGCGTGGGGTAACATGAGAGGACAGCGAGACCGTTCTCAATGCATTTCCGGACAGAGATTTTAAGGAGCCACAGTTGTGAAATTCCATTATTACCCCGAAACGGACTCTCTCTACATAGACCTCGCAGATCGGCCAAGCGTGGACTCCCGTGAAATGGCTCCAGGAGTGGTCGCGGACTTCGATGCAGAGGGGAAACTAGTCGGATTCGATTTGGAACACGCGAGTACAGTGGCTGATCTGTCCCGTGTGGAAGCGATTTCTCTTCCCCTGTGTGTGACCGCCCGCCCCTGATACCCTCCCTTCCTTCCATCCCACCTTGACGCCGTTACCCTCCGGGTTCCACGATAATCGGTATCATGCCCTACGAAATTCCAGTCCAAACCCATTCCCGCTGCCAGCTGGTGGATATCACCTCGCAAGTACGGCGCGCTGTTCATGCCCTTAGCCTCAAGGATGGAGTGGCGACAGTCTTTGT
>CAZORO010000641.1:0-3089 GCA_964581845.1 uncultured bacterium | reverse complement strand
ATCAATGGAATAAAGCATGGTCAAAGTCCTTGGTAATTTTGGATTACGGATTCTCACATTCATTCCCTGTATTATGATTTCATTTAACATCGGTCAGTCCGACCGGTAACTGTAGACGTCTGACCGCCTGTTGCAAGGGTGTTGCCATAGCCTGTCATGTGTGAGGGTGCCTGGAAGAATAACGAGTTCAAAGGACGAGTTATAGGTTTTGGCCTGGCTGAAAACGTTTGCCAACGACTTGGGGCCGTTTACCATGGACAGTACCATCAGACCGGCACTTACTACAAAACCTTAAAGGAGCGTCTCAAACTACGGGGTTGTGATCCAGGAGTGACTTATCTCATTTACTACCAACCGCCGGGCCGAAGATTTGGGAGCTTTCATTGAGTTCCAAGCGGTTCAAGCCGAGGGGATGATCGAAACGGATGAGTACCGCAGGATGGAATACCCTAAAAGGGAGTTCATGGCGGAGCCTGTTTCGAAGCAAACCGTTATCCGGGCAAAAAACTGAAGTGGCTCTATCCACAAACATAAATGGAACAGACTAGGATCTCCAGTCAAACAGACACCAGGAGAGAGACTCATGATGGAAAACAAATGGACTCAAAGGTTATCCATTATCAGCGATGAGGCGGCGCCGGATTTCGAGGAGGCAGTCAACCTCTGCCTGCCACTGGGAATCCAGTCCTTCGAGCTACGGCTTGTTCGTGGTCTGAGAGTTCCTCATATTCCCGAGGAATGCATCCAGCAGATCTTACGTGTTTCCCGGGAGCGGGAGATTCAGTTGACTGGAGTCAGCCCCGGTTTCTGCAAAATCCCCGTGGTGAGTCCTCTTTGCAAAGATGAGTTGACCTCCGGATTGGATGATTGCTTTCGTTTTATGGAACGGTTGGGTGTGAGGCGGATGAATCTTTTCACCTATACCCGAGATGAAAGTCTGACCCAGGTGCCCGAGGCTGTTTTTGAAAACCTTCAGTTTGCTATCAACCGTTGCCGTGGGGAGGGAGTCGAACCCATCTTTGAGAATGTCCCAAGTTGTTGGGGAAATACGGGTCAAAGGTTAGGGAACATTGCAAAACGGCTGGAAGCGCGAGTGGCCTGGGACCCCGCCAATGCAATCTCCTCAGGGGAGGCTGCCTACCCGGATGGATATCACGCGGTCAAGGACCGGATCGCCCTGGTCCATATTAAAAATTGGTGTCCTCAGGAAGGGTATGTCTACATCGAAGATGGGGTACTGGATGTGGTCGCGCAAATCAAGGTTCTGTTGGATGATGGGTATCAGGGGCAGTTCTGTATAGAAAGTCACCGTTGGAGTGACCCATTAGCGACAACGGTGAACACACACCAGCTGCTGATGATCCTCTCAAGATATCATCCGTAAACAATTGCCTGCGGGGGGCTTGAAAGAGGGAGCGGATCATTTCCCGCCATGGGGAGGAGCGGTGGTCTTTCTTTCGACAATCCGCATCGGATAGACAATCCGCCGGGGAGTACGTCTGACTCCATTAACGATATCGATCAGAGTCTGTGCTGCCTCGGAGCCCATTTCCACGAGGTCTCCATGCATTGTGGTGAGTGGGGGATGCAGGAGAGCGGCAAGAGGAATGTCGCCAAACCCAATCACTGAAAGATCCTCAGGAACCCGGATCCCAAGGTCAGCGGCAGCTTTCAGAAGACCGATCGCCAGGTAATCCGAAGAGGATACATAAGCGGTTGGGAAATCCAGCCCAGCCTCATGGTGTGCCAGTATTGAGGCATAGGCCGCCTGCTCAACAAACTCCTCCGCATTCAAGCTGCCCACCTCCTCGAGGTTGAGCATTGTCATGCCTTCCTCAAACCCGATTCTGTCTGCTTTGCTTTTGAAAGAGGCTTTGGGACCGTTCAGATGTCCGATCTTTGTGTGTCCTAAACTTGCAAGATAGCGCACCGCTGTCACCGCGCATCCCGCATAGTCCGGACAAAGTGTTGTGAACCGGGATTCACGGAGATAGGCCCCAACCACAACTACCGGCAGGTCCATTTCCTCCAGTTCGTCCATGTAGGGATCATCCTCGCGCACCGAGATGAGGATGACTCCATCGACGGTATGGGCATCGAGTAAGCGTCTCATTTGCCGAGGGGTTGTTGAGAACATCAGGTTGTATGAGCTATCATCGATTACAGCGCCTATGCCTTCAAAGACTCGAGTAAAGAATGGGTTGGAGAAAATGACGCGGCTGCTTCGAGGGGTGGCCAGTGCGATATTGCCTGTCAACCGGCGTGGTAGATTCCGTGCAGCGAAGTGCGGACGGTACTTGAGACGGTCGATAGTTCTTCGAACTTTCTCCTGGATTTTTGCATCTACGGTGGGATTGCCATTAAGAACACGTGAGACAGTAGCCGGAGAGACACCGGCCTGGCGGGCAACCTCGAGAATACCCGTGCCTTTCTTCGATTCGATGTGCCGTTTTACGTTCGGTTTTGGCATGTACCAATCGATTCTCCCTTCCGGGAGGGTCTTCACTCGATACCTCCATTCTCAACTTCTGGATTCAGCCTGTCTAGATCGGGCATCGTTTTATCATTGCCTGTGTCAGAAAGGGTGGCAGATGGTATCTGAAACGGGTTTTAACATGGCTGTGAGGACACCGGAAAACGTATATTTGGGTTGTTGCTTGGGAGGAATATGGCTGAGACTCTTTGCAGTTGTGTTTGCAGCGAGGCCTCGAGATCTTCGGGTGAACCTTGGAACAACATCTTTCCACGAAGATCTGGTCTCTCTGTCTGCCGGCTCCAGTGTCCTCAATACTTCCCCGACTCCCTCCAATCTCCTCACATGGTCCCCCTTAACCTGTCTGAAGGAACGCTGAGAGTGGGAAGAGGGGAAAGGGTTTCGATTGTCATTTCCATATAGTTTTCGGCTGTCTGCATAAATTATCCCCAGGAACTATTTGATGGCACTAATCCACACTGGACCGAGTAGCCCAGAGCTCTGTAAACCCTCTTCCGCAGTTTTTTTATGGAGATTATGCCCCACACGGGTGAGACGTTCATCTTCTGGCAATGAATAATCTGCAGCCAAACGGTTATGCCAAGTGTTCGCCACA
>CAZORO010000640.1:0-3105 GCA_964581845.1 uncultured bacterium | reverse complement strand
GCTTGTTCAATGAAGTAGCCTTCCTCCTCCAGTTCATCCCGGAACAGGCGGCGGATGTTGGGCTCATCATCGACCACAAGAATTTTAGCCATCGAAATAACCTCCGTCAGACTGAAATCACCCTTCCCCCCGAGGAGGTCAAGGGGTCCTCGGGGTCTACTAGCGGCTTGGCACGATCCAGGGAGGTGATCACCTCGGCCACCTTGGGCGGCTCCAGCCTCTGGGGGAGGATAATACGGAAGGTGGTGCCTTTGCCAACCTCTGTCTGAACCCGGATGATTCCGCCATGCTCCTCGACCACCCGCTTGGCAAGGGAGAGACCAAGGCCTGTCCCCTGAGTTTTGGTGGTGAAGAAAGGCTCAAAAATACGTTTCAAGTGTTTTTCATCAATTCCCTCTCCCGTATCCGTTACCTCCAGGATGAGACGATCCCCGGAGACAGCGGTACGGACAAGAAGAACCCCCCCCTCCTTCATGGCCTGGGCGCCATTCTTCATCAGGTTGATAAGGACTTGAGACAATTGGGTGCCATCGTAATAACAAGTCGGGATGTCCGGATCAAGATCCGGTTCGCAAATGACCTGAGCCTTCCCAAACCGTTCCTCAAGCAAGGTGATGGTTTTGGCCACTATGTCATTGAGGTTCACCGGCCTGATCCGTGTGTCCACATTGCGCGCGAAATCGAGCACATCGCCGAGAACCGAGTTCAGGCGGTCCACCTCTTGAATAATAATCTCGGCATATGAGTGAACCCGGCCGGGGTCCTCGTATTTCCGGTGCAACCTCTGGGCGAAGCCACGGACAGCGGTCAGGGGATTGCGGATCTCATGGGCCACGGTGACCGCCATTTCACCGACTGTCGCAAGCTTGGCCCGGCGGATCATTTCCTCCTGGGCACGTTCCTTCTCCGCGACCGCCTCACGGACTTTCTCCTCCAAGTGGTCCTGGAAACGTTCGAGCTCATTGATGAGACGTATGTGAGCCAATGCAGCGGCGGTTTGGTTGGCAACTATCGAAAGAAGTTGAATGCTCTCCTGAGTGATCGGACGTCCAGAAAACTTATTATCCGCCACCACCAGGCCAAGGGCATTCCCTGTCACTACCAGAGGAGCCACCACCAGTTCCTGAACTTCCAGCAGGTCAGCTAGTGGAGGAGGAATCTTGTCAAGATAGTGCCCGGGCGTGACATGAAAGCAAACCTTCTCATCTAGCGTCCGTGTGAAGATGTCATCCGTCTCACGTATTTTCCAGCGGATCGAGTGGGTTTCTATGTTCAGTCCAGCGGTTTGGTATCTTTTAAGCTGACCAAATTCATTGATGAAGTCGGAGAGAGTGAGTCCACGTTCCGCGATGGTTTGCCAGACATGCCGGCATTCTTCCTCGTTGATCGGCCCAACCCCGAGCACGCCCTCAAGGTATTGCCTTGAGTCATCTAGCAGGAAGACCAGAGCACGGTTAAATCCGAGCGCCTCACCGGCCGTGATGCCGGAGAGCATGATCCTCAACAGGCGTTCCTGATCCAGCTGGGTTTGTAGAGTGAGGCTCAGCTGGTGAATCACCAGGAGGCGATTGATCACCATGGCCTGCTCGGAGCGGCTCAGGTGAGCGTTAATCAAAGGAAGCGCGGCGGGGGTAGCCGTCTCCAACTGGGTCATCGCATATCCATCGTCCATTTCATTTTTTTTCCAAAGGTCAATCCCTCATTTAATACAAACATCTCCATTTCCGCTATACCGGTGGAAACTGGTTCCTGTTCTCAAGATTCCCCAATGGATCTTTGTCAGGATGAAGTCTCTCTCAAATCTTAATTTTGAATCGAGCAGATTTTCTCGATATCCTATCAATCGACAAGCGCAAAAACTTGTCATAAGATCATCCAAGTTTCCTCTGTAACGATCTGAATTCTCAAGGGTTGTGTCAAGACCTGAAGGCAATGATACGAATAGAAGAGAGGTCGGTCCGATATGGTCTTGACTTCCGCGAATATAAGTATTAAATTACCACATTATATCAAGAACGGTAACTATTAGAAACCACATCTCACCGCCCAAGAAAGAAAGGTTGGAGAAAAGGACATGCCCCGCCCTTGGATCACGATTGATGGAAATGAAGCTGCCGCATATACCGCCTTCCGCACAAATGAAGTGATTGCCATTTACCCCATTACCCCTTCCTCCCCGATGGGAGAGTTTTCTGATCAATGGGCTTCTGAAAAATGCAAAAACATCTGGGGAACGATCCCGGATGTGGTCGAGATGCAAAGCGAAGGAGGCGCCGCTGGCGCGGTTCATGGCGCCCTGCAGGCTGGAGCTCTAACGACGACTTTTACCTCTTCGCAAGGCTTGTTGCTGATGATCCCGAATATGTACAAGATCGCGGGCGAACTCACCTCAGCAGTTATCCATGTCGCCGCCCGTTCCATTGCGGCCCAAGCGCTTTCAATCTTTGGTGATCACCAGGATGTCATGTCGGCCCGTTCCACGGGTTTTGCCATGCTGGCCTCTAACTCAGTCCAGGAGGTCATGGACATCGCCCTGATCGCGCAGGCGGCGACACTTGAATCGCGTGTCCCCTTCATCCACTTCTTTGATGGTTTCCGCATCTCACATGAGGTCGCCAAGGTGGAAGCTCTCTCCGAAGATGACATGCTGGCCATGCTGGATGACAATCTGATTGCCGCTCACCGTGCGCGAGCCCTAACTCCCGACAAACCAGTTCTTCGCGGTACCGCACAAAATCCAGATGTTTATTTTCAGGGGCGCGAAGCAGTCAATCCTTTCTACAACACTGTTCCAGGGATTGTTCAGAAGTACATGGACAGATTCGCCAAGATTGTGGGACGTCAGTACCAACTCTTTGAGTATGTAGGTGCTCCGGATGCCGAACGAGTGGTCATCGTCATGGGCTCTGGGGCTGAGACAGTAGAGGAAACAATCAAGTTCCTCCAGGCCCAGGGAGAGAAGGTGGGAGCGATCAAGGTCCGTCTCTACCGGCCATTTCCGGTAGAGTACTTTATAAAAGCACTTCCCACGACAGCCAAGGCCTTGGCGGTCCTCGACAGGACCAAGGAACCAGGTTGTCTGGGCGAGCCTCTCTATCTGGATGT
>CAZORO010000639.1:0-3124 GCA_964581845.1 uncultured bacterium | reverse complement strand
CTCGGAGCTGGTATGGAAACGGGTTCTTCCGATCAAGTTCTTCCCATTCCCATCACAAAGGTTCTTTGAGGTCCACACGAATTCCTGCATTCCCGTGGGATGCAACAGGTTAAAGAACTGAAAATAGGCTTTACCATGCGGTTTCAGGACACGCAATGTCTCCTGCATATAGCGGTAGCTGTCCTCCCGGTCCATGTGACCAAGCACCGCTTCGAAGAAGACCGCATCGAACTCACAATCCGGAAAGATCTTCAAGTCACACCTTTCGAGTAAATGAAAGGTGACCCTGTCGATTTCTTTGAGGCGTTGTTTGGCTGTGTCCAGAAGACTGGTGGAGATATCCGCGCAAGCATACCGTCCCACCTTGGGGGCGATGTGAATGGCCATTGAGCCCGTACCACTGCCCACATCCAAGACAGAGGATCTTGGGGTCAGCTCGAGGACACGATGGATCATGAGAGCCACATCCTCAGTCATGAAAGCATCGGTCTCCTCATCCACCAACTTATGGCGGGTGACCATTAAAGCTCCCTCGCGGATCGAGCCGACATTGGTCCAGTAGGTGGAGTAAACTTCTCCACGCCGGGTGTCGTGGAGCGGCAGGCCATCCTCAAGCACATTTGCGGTGGGGAACTGTTGCCCCCAGAAAAACTTCCCGCTGCTCTCCACCCGCTCCTTGAGCCGCTCCAAAAGTGGATTCCTTGGTGATGAGGGATTGGTATCCATCCCATCTTCTCTTGGCACGCTGAGATTTCCTCCTTGGCATGTGGGATCGGTTTACTTTCCCTCTCCCATGCCTGCAAGACTAGGGGTCAGCCCCGAATCTTCAGGATCAGCAGGTCATGCCGATTACCGGAGTTAAGAGAGATACCGATAGGCTAAATCCAATCTTTTTGATCCTTAAGAACGTGACAGAGGCGAGTGGAATCGATAACATAATAAGGGAGGCGTTTTCCACTGCTCTGGACAAAACAGCTTAAAACTGATGAAATTCCTATGTCTGGAAGTTGACCAAGGGCTGATCTCCCTCCCGGACTCACCATCCGAGGTCCTCCAAGCATATGGTGGCGGCGTAAAGCTTTGAGGTTTCAAGTAAAAATCCTACATATCCTGCTTATCTTTCTCTTTCCAGTGCCGGGAGTATTTGCACAGACCTCGTCCATCCGGCCGGAAGAAGCCATCCATTACTTTAATGGACCGGCTCAGGTCAGCATCATGCTGGCACTGGATGAGTTTCGACTTGAACAACGGGGGAAGGTCAAGATCGATACGGTAGGTCTCAAGAAAACAGACAACCGGATTCGTGAGATTCGACCGATAAAAGGTAGAACGCAGACCCTTCATGTAAGCGTGGATGCAGCCACTGATTCCTTCCACCTTGACTTGCTGAGTAAGCGGATTCAGGAAAAAGTGGGAGATTCTACACGCCTCGCCATCCTCTACCTTCCCGGAACGAAACGGGATGACCTGCACCGTAAAATACTCATGAGGAGGATCTGTGTCCAACTGAAACCCGGAGAGGATATTGATTCCCTAACCAAGAAATACAATCTGAGTGTCGCTCAAGAGGTGTCTTTTACCCCCAATACTTGGATCCTTGAGGTTCTTGGAAAGGCACTGCTGGATCCTCTAACTATCGCAAACCAGATCTATCTGAACGAACCAGTGGTTTTTTCAACCCCACTTTTTTCCAGAACTGCCCAGAAACGTTTCCTGCCCAATGACACCTACTTCCCGCTTCAGTGGCACCTTCACAACACCGGATCTCAGGTCATTCCCGCGGTGACAGGGGAGGATATCAATGTGGTGGATACCTGGGACCATTACCATGGGACGGGGGTCAATATCGGGCTGGTAGATGATGGCCTTCAGACCGACCACCCTGATCTTTTGGAGAACGCTAGGACTGATATTGATATCGACCTTAACTTTAAAGATGACGATCCCTCTCCTGACCCGCCTACAGATTACCATGGTACATGCTGCGCGGGTGTCGCCGCGGCCAGAGGTAACAACGGGCTTGGGGTGGCGGGCGCGGCTTATGAAGCGGGACTTGTAGGGATCCGTTTGATTTCCATGGGATTTAGTGATGAGGACTTAGTTGCCGCCCTGACACATCAACTCAATCCCGAGGATCCAAATAATCAGGTTCATATCTCAAACAATTCCTGGGGAGATCCAGATGATGGTGTGACGAAAGTCCTGATGCCCGCGATTGAAAAGGAGGCACTCCAAGCGGGTGTTACCCAAGGGCGTGGGGGGAAGGGAATTGTTTATCTATGGGCAGGTGGAAATGGGAATTGTCTGGGTGACCGGGTTGATTATGACGGGCAAGCGAGCAGCCGTTATACAATCGCGGTTGGAGCCAGTGGAGCCGATGGTTCCAGCTCCTTCTACAGCGAGGAAGGCGCCTGCCTCTTTGTGAATACTGGCTCGGAACATGGTTCTTGTCTTGGGATTCCCTTTTATGGGATCACTACCACGTCAATTATGGGGATGGGGAATATTGATGGGAACTACACCGATCAATTCGGAGGGACATCCTCCGCCACTCCCCTTGCGGCTGGTGTAGTCGCTCTCATGCTGGAGGCGAATCCTAACCTTACCTGGCGGGATGTCCAACATATCCTCGCATTGACCTCCACCAAGAATCTTCCGGAAGACGAAGGTTGGCAGACCAACGGAGCGGGCTACAAGTTCAACCACAAGTTCGGATTCGGACGTGTCAATGCAGATGCGGCGGTTACGGCGGCGCTCACCTGGAATAATGTCCCCAGCGAGGCGGTTCCATTGGAGGCCACGGATGAAGTGAATCTTGAAATTCCCGATGACACCATCGAGGGTATTTCACGATCACTGACCATTGGCGGATCATCAAGTTTCCGTGCTGAGGCGGTGGAAGTCACCGTGATGATCGAGCACCTCGATAGAGGTGACCTGAATATCACACTGACTTCCCCCTCCGGGACAGTGTCAACCTTTGCGACAATGCACGACGACACGAATGACAATTACAACAACTGGTTGTTTACCAGTGTGGTCAATTGGGGTGAGAATCCCAATGGAATATGGACACTTCATGTCGCGGATGAACGTTTGGGAACAACTGGACAACTTGTGAGAT
>CAZORO010000638.1:0-3126 GCA_964581845.1 uncultured bacterium | reverse complement strand
CAAACCATCACCCTCAACCGGTGCGAAATGAATCCGTTTCTCTGGAGTGAACTCCTCGCTGGCATCGTGGATCCATTCGACATAGGGTTGGGCATTGCCGAGATCCTTCGCCTTCCAGCGGAGTTGCAGGAAGGGGGCGCAGTATGAGTCCACATCCATGGCGGGAGTAGTGATGGAAGCGCTGTTGTCTTGAAGGATAAGTGACCAGACACCCTCCACCACTCCCTTGGATACCAATCCTTTCCAAGTCCATCCCTTTTCATCGGACACCGGTGATTCGTGCCAGTTCTTGCCTATTGGGGGAAGGGCGAAATGCCATCCCCAGGTGTCTCCCGATTGGCGGTAAAAAGGAAAGGGCCATCCATGTTGGTGGGCGATGGAACCATGCTGGTGAGTGGCCACATAGCCATCGTCCTCCATAATGCGGGAGGAAATCACTTGGCTCCATTTGGCACGCATTGCCTCGAGCCTATCGGTAGACGGCCACAGCGAGGAGAGCGAAAGCCATTCCTCCCACATAGTCGCTTTGGGTCCCGAACCAGGATAATGCAGGGCGAAAAGGGCCTCTAATTCCTCCATCTGCTTTTCATATCCAGGAGCAGTGAACTTGGCCGGTGGTTGCATTTGAACGGATTTAACTTGGACAAGTTGATTCTGGACAGGTTGGGCATCAGAGCATGGCATCAGAACACCTCCCAGAAAGAGCGTGGAAAACATCAGAATGGCGTCGGATAGCGTAGATGGATGCATGATACCCCCTCGGGAATTCATCTTTTTTGGGACATTGTACTCCCCCGCCCTAACTTCGCCCGCCAAGGGGGAGGGAGCGTCTTTTCCTCCCTCCTGGCGGGGGATGGGCCGGGGCGGGGTGGTGGTCACTACAGTTAGTCTTTCTCTCGCTTCGGTATGCTCCCCTTCAAATCCTCCGTGTCAAGGGCAAAAGACCCAACACAATGGCTTCCCAGGACCAAAGGATCTGTGGGCTTGAGAGAGGACAGTGGTCACCCATACCTCAGTCACCGGTCCAGATGAACACATTCTTGACCTCGGTGAAGGCTTCCAGAGCATAAAGTCCCCGCTCTCGTCCTATTCCACTCTGCTTGTAACCACCAAAGGGAGCTTCATTGAATACGCTGTTGTTGCAGTTGATGCTGAGTACCCCACTCTCCACCGCCTTGGCGATCTTGAGTCCCCTGGCCATATCACGGGTCCAGATCGAACCGGAGAGTCCATACTTACAATCATTTACTTCGCGGATCATGGCCTCCTCATCCTCATAGGGAATCACACACAACACCGGACCAAAGATCTCCTCCTGGGCGACACGCATCGTATTACGAACCCCGGTCAGGATCGCGGGGACCATGTAGTTCCCAGCCTTGAGTTCCGGGGTATCAATGATTCCGCCACCATAGACAACTTGGGCTCCCTCTTTCTTGCCGAGCTCCACATAGTCGATTGAACGTTGCCTTTGTGAGGGTGAAATGAGTGGTCCAACCTCGGTCTTGTCGTTGAGCGGATCGCCGATGACGAGCTTCTTAGCCGCCGTGGTGAACTTTTCGACATACTCATGGAGCACACTGGTGTGGACAAAAGCCCGGCTGCGTGCACAGCAGTCCTGACCGGTGTTACCGAAGACGGCCAGGGGCGAGGTCTCGGCGGCACGGTCAATATCGGCATCCTGGCAGATGATGTTTGGCGATTTGCCACCGAGTTCAAGCGAAATACGTGCGATACGCGCCGCCGAACGCCGCAGAATCTCAGCGCCAGTGACCGTTTCACCCGTGAAGGAGATCTTTCCCACCCGGGGATGCTCGACAATCGCACTGCCAACTGTGGATCCAGGGCCGCAGATGACTTGGAAAACGCCTTTGGGGATGTCCGCTTTCTGGAACAACTTAGCCAGTTCAAGTGCCGAGAGCGGGGTATAACTGGCAGGCTTTAAAATCGCCGTGTTGCCAGCGGCCAAGGCGGGAGCCACCTTGGAGCAGGCCATCATGAAAGGATAGTTCCAGGGGCAGATACAAGCCGCCACACCAATGGGTTGACGGAATGTCAGGTCAACTCCTGGACGCGAGACTGGGAGAGTCTCTCCCCCAAAAACCCCGATGGCACCAGCGTAGTAATCAAATAACTCCGCGCTGGCGTTCACCTCCCAACGGGCATCTCCAATGGGTTTTCCCACATTGCGTGCCTCGATGCGGCTGATGTCCTCAAGGTTCGCTCGGATACCATCGGCGACCTTTTTCAGGTAGGCGGCACGCTCCGCCGGTTTGGTTTTCCCCCACCCGCTCCGGAATACCCTCTCCGCGCCTTGCACTACCCGGTCCACATCCTCTAGGGATGCTTCGCAGACCTGATCCATCACCTGGTTGTTGTGTGGCTCGATGACATCGAATACCTTTCCTCCTGAACCTTCCACAAAATTTCCATCAATAAAAAGCTTCGCGGCCATGACTTTCCAGTTCTCCTTCCCTTTTGATTGTTATGTGGTGGGATCAAACCACCAATGCCTCGCCTTCTCAAGCACCTCCTTGGGATTTATCCAATCTTCCCTATCTTGCGCCGCTATCCACTCCGCTCTTTCCCCCCAAGGTCCCCACACCTTTGGATCGGTGGGACCAAAAACCGCCACAGTATCGAGCCCCATTAAGGCCGCCAAATGGGTTGGTCCAGAATCGTTCCCCAGATAGCAATCCCCAGGTGTGAAAAGGGCACACAGATCCATGAGAGACGATGGCCGTTGTATCTCAAAATCCGCCCTTTTTATCTCTTCTTCCAGGTCTTCCTCAGCCTCTCCCAGAAGGAACACCACCTTGCCATCCCTTGTCCCGTTCAACTCTTTAGCAGTCAAAAGAAAACTCTCAAGCGGCCACCTTTTTTTTAACCCACCCGCGCCAGGATGGATCCAAATGACAGGATTTCTCTCTGGGGGATGGTTCCCCAGCAGACCTCGAAGTGGACTGAGACGCTCTTGGGGGAGATTCACACCAAGACAGTTGGCCAGATACTCGGTCGCATGGAATTGGCCGAAGTCTGGCGGTAAAGGATCATGGATCACCAATCCTGGATGTGCCAGGAGAGGAGCTGGAAGCGCCGAAAAGAAGGAATCGATTCGCGGTGGAA
>CAZORO010000637.1:536-3126 GCA_964581845.1 uncultured bacterium | reverse complement strand
CGAGGGAGAGAAGTATCTCGATTTCCTGGGTGGGATCGCGGTGTGCTGCTTGGGACATTGCCACCCAAAGGTGACCAAAGCGATTCAGGAGCAGGCCAAGACTCTTGTACATATCTCCAATCTATTTCTCATCGAACCCCAGGTCCGCCTCGCGAGTTTGTTGGTTGAACACTCCTTCGCGGAGCAAGTCTTCTTTTGCAACAGCGGCGCCGAGGCCAATGAGGCGGCGCTTAAACTGGCGAAAAAGATCGCACAAGACCGTGGCGAGAACCAACGCTATGAGGTGGTCAGCCTCCAGGATTCCTTCCATGGACGGACCATTGCCACTCTTTCCGCTACCGGGCAAAGCAAGCTGCACGAGGGCTTTAAGCCACTGCTTCCAGGATTCAGTTATCTTCCGGTCAATGATGTCCAAGCCGCCGAGGAGATGATTGGAGACCATACCTGTGCCGTGATTGTGGAACCGATCCAGGGAGAGGCAGGGGTCTGCCCGGTAGCCGATGAGTTTTTACGTTTACTGCGGGAGCTTTGCACTGAACGTGGAGCCATGCTCATCCTGGATGAGGTTCAAACCGGCATGGGACGTACCGGAAAGTTCTTCGCCCATGAATATGCATGCATCGAACCGGATATCGCCACCCTTGCAAAGGGTCTTGGGAATGGGGTTCCCATTGGGGCCATGCTGGCCAAGCGGGAGATCATGCAACACCTTTCTCCAGGTAGTCATGGCAGCACCTTCGGAGGCAACCCGCTGGCCAGCGCCGCGGCCTGTGCAGTCATCGAAACCCTGTTTGAAGAACACCTGCTGGACCGGATAATGGATCTCTCCGAGGCTCTGTTCCGTGGGATTAAGGACCTTAAGAAAAAGTATCCGCGTAAAATCAAGGAAATCCGTGGAAGAGGACTGATGGTGGGTATTGAATTCGACGATGCAACCCCCATCCACCAGGCTCTACTCGCCAAGCGGATAGTCACCAACTGCGTCCGTGGCAAAACACTTCGTTTGCTCCCGCCCTATCTCATCACCAAGTCCGAGATTGCCTTGTTCCTGGCTGAGCTCGGCTCTGTCCTTGAGGAGATAGGCGGATGAACACGAACAAACTGAAGGGACGTGATCTGCTTTCCATTCTGAATCTCAACCGGGAAGAGACGGAGGAAATCCTGAACCTTGCGGACCAGGTAAAACGCGCTCCGGCGGATTACAAACAGGCTCTTTCGGGACAGGTCATGGCGATGCTCTTCGAGAAGCCCTCACTGCGTACCCGGGTGACCTTCGAGAGTGGCATGTTCAGCCTGGGGGGAACCGCGATCTACCTCTCGCAGGACCAGGTGGGTTTAGGAAAACGTGAGTCTGATTGTGATGTAGCCCGGAACCTAACCCGCTGGGTTCAGGTCATTGTGGCACGTACATTCTCCCATAAAACGATTGTTGACCTGGCGCGTGAGGCCTCCATTCCAGTAGTCAATGCCCTTTCCGATTGGGAGCACCCCTGCCAGGCTCTGGCTGATTTTCAGACCATCCGGGAATGTTTCGGAGATGATAAAGTGACCGTCACCTTCGTGGGCGATGGGAACAATGTTTGCCATTCGCTGGTGTTGCTGGGAACAATGTTGGGGTACCGTATGCGGGTGGCCTGCCCGGTTGGCTATGAACCCAGCGCGGAAGTCATACGGACCTCTGCTAAGTTCGCGGAGGTCTCTGGTGGTTCCTTCGAGATGGGACATGACCCGCGTGAACTCACAAAGGGCACGAATGTGCTGTACACGGATGTGTGGACCAGCATGGGGCAGGAGAAGGAACGCGAGAAACGGTTATGCGACTTCCAAGGTTTCCAAGTGAACATGGACCTACTCAGGCTCGCTGATCCCGAGGCACGTGTGATGCACTGTTTGCCCGCGCACCGCGGCGAGGAGATCAGCGCGGAAGTCATGGAGAGTTCCCAGGGAGTGCATTACGACCAGGCCGAAAACCGTCTGCATTCCCAGAAGGCTTTGTTGCTCGAATTGCTGGGAGGGGTGTGATGAAGGTTGCGGCCCCATTCAAACCAAAACGCACCTTGCTGCGTCTTCTCTGGCTGACCGCTTATACGGCTTTCATGTACCTGCTCATTAAGGTGAGCGGGAAGATCAGGGCGTAAATTCGGAGGGGTGAATTCATCCGCCTTTGAGTATAAAAGGGGTTGGTTGGTCCAGCAAGGCGAATAAATTCGCTACTCCGGAACTCTCAGTATTTCCTCCCCAACACCTTAGACTCAAATAAACCACACGCCACACCCAACCCGCTCACAACTGCGTCCAGCAGGTCCACCGGCCAAGCCCGCAGGGCGAACCACCAGCCTTTCTCCTTCTTGAGGTGTTCGATCCATGGCCAGGAAAGGTACCCGTAGCCTCCTAGTACCACCAAAACCGCGATCACCCCGAGGAGCTGCATAAGAGGCCCCGCTCGCAGAGACCAGAGGAAGAAACACACCGAACAGAGGAGGAGGAACACAAAGGGTAAACGCATCATCGCGCCTCGTGAGTGGGTTCCAAAGGAGGTCCCTTTCCGGTGGAAGCCCGATTCTTTTTGACGGATGAGGAGCTTGGCCAA
>CAZORO010000637.1:0-526 GCA_964581845.1 uncultured bacterium | reverse complement strand
TCACGGCTGCGGTGGAATTGGTTGCGGACAAAACCTCTGAAGGTCATGCGCTTGTTGTGGATAACCTCCAGACTCTTGTCAAGCAGGATCCGTCCACCCGCAGTGATGATGCTTTGCCCCAAGGTGCGGTCTTCAACGCTGGGCTTGTGGATGTTTTGATCGAATCCCCCACACTCGAAAAAGAAGTCCCGTTTCACCGCGGTGACACTGGTGTAAGTCGTGTTGATCCAGACCGGCAACTGGGAGAGGACATAGCGGTTGAAGAGGTTCTTGTATTGAGAGAAGAAGTTGGAGTGTGGGCACTGGCGCGAGAAAACCCCTTGAACACACTCGCAGTCATTTTCCTCGAAAGCCTTCCGGATGCCCGCGATGAGACCCTCCGGCAACCACACATCGGAATCGGTGAAGAGTACTAGGGGGGCATTGGCCAGGCGTGCTCCCTCAGTGCGTGCCATCCCGGGGCCGACATTCATCGGCAGACGATGATGGCGCGCTCCCAGTTCACGCACCATGTCGCTGATGTCCT
>CAZORO010000636.1:0-3141 GCA_964581845.1 uncultured bacterium | reverse complement strand
GGGAGACCGGCGCGGACCCCAGTTATGGCCAATCCTTCCACGAATCGGACTCGGCGAGGAAATACACCTGGGAAAGAGTCCTTTCGGAGGAGGATCTGATTTCTTTTGAAAAGCTCCTTCAACCAAATGATCTGGTGGTGGCTTATGCCTTCTGCCACATCTTGGCGGAATCGGAGACACAAGCAATTCTTTCGGTGGGAAGTAATGATGGAATCCGGGTCTTCTTCAATGGTTCCCTGGTCCATGATCACCACATCAGCCGTTGGCTTGGAAAGGATACTGACTATGTGCCCATCTCACTTAAAGCGGGCGAAAACCGTCTGCTGATTAAAGTCGATGAAGGAACCGGTGACTGGGGTTTCTCCGCAAGACTGCTCGATTACAAATCCACATTGGACAACATCGAGAAGAACATCGACCGTTACCGCACTCTGACAGTGGTCACTCTGGACGATGACATTGTGGCGGCCTTCGGCCAACCCTACCAGATCGCCACCCTCCATCCCGGAACCTTGGCGAGCATCGAAGTCCGTGATGCCAGCAATGCCCTCAAAGCCTTGATGAGCGGACCTCCTGGGATGGAGCTCCATTTTCCCTTGGCGGGTTTCGTGGATGGCCCCCTTGTCTTCCATGCCTCTTTCAAGCTTGCGAGTGGACGGGTCATCTCCTCGGAACGTCAATACTACAAGGGCAAACTGCCCCGCCATGCTCCCGCGAGGATGGTGGGTTCCGATCTAGCGATGCAGAAAGATGGAAAGCCTTTTCTACCGATCGGTTGTTATGGGGCACGCCAGGAAGATTATCCGCTCCTCAAGGAGACCGGCTTCAATTTCGTGACCGCCTCTGTTTCGGAACTCGACCAGGTTCAAGCGGCTGGACTCATGGCGGCGGTTCCATTTCATGGTGATGATGAGGCTTATTTGAAGGAATTGACGGATAAAGTCAGCGCCTTCAAGGACCACCCAGCAGTGTTGTGCTGGATGTTGGCCGATGAGCCGGAGTACAACAAGCTCGACATCACAGTCATCCACCGTGCCTACCAAAAGGTGCATGAGATCGATCCTGTTCATCCCACCTACCTGGTGATCACTGATCCGCGTGGGCAAGAGACTTTCGGGCGGTGTTGCGATGTTCTGGCGATTGATACATACCCAGTCTCACGTGGAGTTATCCAGAATGTGGGGGTCAATATCGCCAAGGCTTATCTGGTCTCCGACGGAGACCAGCCCATCTGGCACTGCGGGCAAACCTTCCGTTGGCCGAGTGACCGCGCCCCCACACCCAAGGAACACCGCTACATGTCCTATCTAGCATTGCTTGAGGGCGCCAAGGGGTTGCTCTGGTATGCTCATCGTTGGGGGAACTACCACCTCCCCACTGATGACCCTGCTCTGTGGGAGGCACAGAAAGGGTTTATTTCCGAAGCCCACCGTCTGGAGCCATTCATCCTTTCAGAGGGGCTCGGTCAGCGTCTGCTTGTGGAAGCCTCAAAAGGCTTGGTCCGTGCGGTGGCGAAAACAGGACCGGATGGGAAGCGGATGATCATCGCCATCAACTCCTCCAACGAGGAATCCGCCACCGCGAGGATTCATTTCGATGGAGTTCAGGGAGCTGGCATCGCGGTCTTGAGCGAGAACCGGTCCGCTAAAGTGAACAAGGGAGTGATTGAGGAGACCTTTGAACCGCTGGGGGTGCACGTGTACGTGACGGAGTGAGGGGGTGTATTTGAATCACGGAAAGAACGGAAGAGGAGGAGGACCATGGAAGGATCTCCCTTTCCGTGTTCTTCCGAAGCTTCCGGGGATTCCGTGATTCAATGCTCCTACAGTTTCTCCCCCACCTCGCGGTAAATTCCCGCCAGCCGTGGCGCCCAAACCGATAGGGAGAACTCCTTCTCGGCCTTAGCGCGTGCGGCCTGGCCGATCTGGGCACGCCGTTCGGGATTTCTCGACATTTCCACAAGGCACTCGACCCACTCCTCCTCCTTGGTGCACAGGAATCCATCCACACCATGAGTGATCAAATCACGGTTTCCGCCGGCATCTGAGGCCACCGGCACCACGCCGGCGGCCATGTACTGAAGGATTATGGGACTGCATTTCCCACGCTCGTGAGGAGAATCAAGAAGCGGCATGATCCCAATGTCCATCCAGCGGATCCACTCGGCTTCCTTCTCCTCCGACCAGGGAACTGATTGGGACTGAATTCCATCCCACTGTGGCGCAGGGGCGCCAACCACCAGAAAGCGTAATGAGATCTCGCGTGCGATCCGGTGCAATGCACCCCGGATAACCGGCAAAGAACGCGCCGTCCAGGGAGTCCCGATCCATCCAATCGAAATCAGGCCATCATGGTCATGGTCATGCAGGGTGTACTTACCGGCATCCACCGTGGTGGGCACATACCAGACCTGGGGGGCATGTTGAAGGGCATACTCACATAGAAAACGGCTCCCGCCGATGACCCCATCGGACCAGGCCATCAGGCGGTCGATCTTCTTGCGGAGTGTCAAACGGACAAAGGGGTTGGGATGAAGCTGGTAGGTCATGAAAGCGGCTTCATCGAAGTCCAGGATTTTGTGACGGGCCGCTTGGAGGCTCCGCTTTTCAAAGACCGCCGGAAGGTAAGGGAGCAGCTCCTTCTCGATGACAACAAGTTCACAATCCTTGATACGATCCATATCCGACCAGCGCCGGTGGTAGAAGTCCATAATCCCTGAACCATGCATCCCTTTGGTATATCCCTCTTGCAGGTAATCATTGCTGAACATGGGGAAACAGCGGTTCTGGAAGCCCACCTCTTTCAGGAAGGTCTGGTACTGGTAGGTCCGGTAACGGCTGCTGGCGACTTGACGGTCGTATGTGGTGTAGAAGTGGATGCGCATTCCCCTGAACTTAACCTGAACCGGGGAACCCCGCAATCACAACGCCTCCGAGGAACCATATTGACAAAAGGTGCATTCCCAGTATGAAATTAAGCCAAGGGCGTCAGAAAAACCTACCTCACCCTTGCCCACCTCACCCCCCTGCCCCCCTCTCCCATGGGGCGAGGGGGAAACATCCCCCTTCTCCTTGTGGGCGAGGGGGGGAGGGGGGGGGGGGGGGGGGAGCTGAGGCTAATCCAAGGGGGAGTCGTGGTGCG
>CAZORO010000635.1:0-3147 GCA_964581845.1 uncultured bacterium | reverse complement strand
GATGTGACTTCACCGGACTGGGCGTCTTCGCTTCCAGCTTCCCCAGGGCTGCTTGACTCCTGTGTCCCCTTGGTCCAGGACTTCACCATCTTAGTCCGGTTCCCCACCTTGTCGTAGGTGTATTGGTGGAGGTAGTATGGAATACTACAATCATTGGCTCCAATGCTCCATGCTGCATTTCCGCGCAGATCTACGTTCTGTGGGTTACCCGTATCAGCATCATAAGCAATAGTTCCGCTGATTTCATTAAGATGCCAGAGACCGAGCGTATAGGCGGTAACACTGTAATCGGTGAAGAGGTTTGCGTAAAAGGTGGTGGCGGCCAGGTTGCGCACATGTACTTCGTCCATGCGGCCGTTGATACCTTCTCCCATTTGGAGACAGTCAGTCACAGTCCCTTGCAGAGTTCCACTCAGTCCTGCACCGGTTGCACGGAGTGAGCCATTGCAACGTCACATTATTCAAACGAATACTTGTTATCTCAGATATCTTCTCAGACGCCTCCTCCCTGATAAACCTCTGTGATAGGTTATCACCGTGACAACCAAGGATCTTCCGGCAGTTTTCCATATCCTTTACGCCCATCAGAAGACAATCGGCCCAACTTCGGTCGGTGAAATCTCACAGAACCACAAACATGATCCCTATCGGGTGCTTGTCTCCTGTCTCATCAGCCTGAGAACCAAAGATGAAGTCACAGCGGCTGCGAGCGCACGGTTGTTTCAATTGGCCAATTCACCGGACCAGATGGTCCAGATATCCCAGGAGACCATCGCCAAGACCATTTATCCCGCCGGATTCTACAAAACCAAAGCGGCCACCATCCTGGAGATCAGCAGGGAGATCCTGGAACATTTCGATGGCAAGGTGCCAAACAACATCGAAGATCTCCTGACCCTCAAGGGAGTCGGCAGGAAGACGGCTAATCTGGTGGTCACCCTTGGATTCGGCAAACCGGGAATCTGTGTCGATACTCACGTCCATCGTATTGTTAACAGATGGGGGCTTATCTCAACTCCCTCCCCGGCACACACAGAGCAAGCGCTCCGGAAGATTCTCCCGGAGCGCTATTGGATCCCCATCAACGATCTCTTGGTGACTTATGGACGGACCCTCTGCAAACCGCTATCCCCAGTTTGCAGTCAATGCCGCATCGCATCTTTCTGCATCCGTCATGGTGTGACCCGGTCCCGCTAGATCCGGACCAGCATCTTTATTGATTTCCCCACTCCTTCAACAGCAATAGGAGGTCTCTTGTATCCACTACTTCATCCTCCACTGGATTACAACTCTCTTCAGCCTCCTCTGAAGGCGAATACCACGCCTTGGTAAAGAAGAACACATCGTTCATGTTCACCTTGCCATCTCCATCCGTATCACCCACTGACTGAGTCGCCGTCGGAGTCGGGGTCGGCGGGGGAGTCCAGGTTCTTGTGGGAGTTGGGGTATAAACGGGAGTCCAGGTTGCTGTTCGCGTAGGCGTACGGGTCGGATCCTCCGTCCCTACCACATAGTAACCCGTCATGGCCTGTTTCACTGGTATTTCTTTGCCATCCATCGACGAGAATAATACCGAGGAGAGGATCAGGTTGGATTGTCCTACCGAATCTGCATGGATCTCCACAGTTCCAATTACCGCCATGCCACCCGGCCCGGCGTTTTCTCCAGTGGCGAAGGATCCGGCCCGGTAACCTGACCGGTAAGCGGTGGGTCCGAGAGGGGTCATGGCATTTCCTGTCGTTCCCAAGAAGGGAGAAACAGTCGGCGGGTTAACCAGCGAGCAGGCGCCACCAGTCATTGCGGCGACAAATTCATATCCACCCAGGTTGTTCAAACCTTCCGCGACCAGTTCGATACTCAGATTGCCACCGGGTGGAATGACCGCGAAGGCGGGTTGTGGACGCAGGATGACGCCGGTCGAGCCCACTGATTGGGCAATCGTGTCCGACACAATATCGCCTGCAAGGAGCAATCCCCAACGGTCCAAGACAGCCTTCCGGTCAGCGGAATTAATGACCTCATTTTCATCCAGATCCTTGCGGAGATCGTACTTCGGGGTTTCGATGTTGGCCCCTTCCGAGGCCTGTACAAAGACAATGTCATGTACATCCACCCGGTTATTCTCGTTGAAATCGATCCCTTTGAACCTTATCGAGACACCGGACTTGGGACGGTCCGCACCGAGGGTCCCATAAACAAACGAATCCAGAGAGGTTTTGGTGGGAGCCTGGTAAACAATTTCATATTTCCCTCCGGAGGATGAAACCTGGTGGCCACCGAGAGAGGGATTTGAATCCGGCGTCACAAAGCTTCCCTCCAAAATGACCAGAGTCATCTCACTGCCATCGGGAATAGTAACTCCATTATCTTGGACCAGGTCACTGGTGATTGTTACTGTGGAGATCCCATCCGCAATGGCTACAGATGGATCGGCAGTCATTCGGAAGCCTTCGTCATCCACTACGAACCAGCGGCCACCTAACGCCGGCTGGTAGCCCGTCTTGTTGGCGGTGGAAACAATTCCATAAACACCCCGATCCTCCGCCGAATTCACAATGAAAGAAACTGAATAATTGGGGGGAAAGAGGGGGTGTGTCGTAAGCGGGAAAGGAACTAAGGTCAGATTGGGACGCAGGAACGCCAGAGCAGCACTATCACCCAGGCCAATCACTGATCCATCTTCCCGGTACAGATTGGCTGTCCCCATGATCTTGTCACCACGGTTAAAGACATCCCGGGGCAGCCACCATCCCATGCGCATCGGTTTGACACGCTCGAAAGTAATCACCTGGGGGCCGGTGGTCCCACCCCGGTGAATACACCATCCCACCGCCTGGTATTGGCCAGCGGCCAGCTCGCCCGTGTTCCAAACCTGAGAGCACTGCATACTATTTCCCTCCGCCAGGGACTCCTTGTAGCAGGTCCACTCTTGAATGATCTGGTTATCACTAACCCGCTTGATCTGGAGGCAACACGTCATGCTATTGGGGATGTCACCGGTGTTCTTGATCTCCATCGACAGATTTACATCTTCGTTGCGTCTGACATACCCCGAGGCGTGCGAATCCATTTCAAATGATTGTATCGCGGCATCATAGGTTCCCATTCGGAACTGGGCATAGGCCACATCCCTTTCATCTCCCGTAT
>CAZORO010000634.1:0-3158 GCA_964581845.1 uncultured bacterium | reverse complement strand
CGAGAGTACGGCCGCTATAAAAACCATTTGTGTTAATTTGGATATCCCGTGAGCTCGCCGAGTCATGGATTGCCCGAACCACTTGGGGCAAACGGCGGTGAAGAAAAGGCTCCCCGCCGGTGATGGCGATCTCCTCACGGACCGGAGGTAGAGATTTGAAGATCCGCTCCACCCTTTCTGGTGAAAGATCCTGAGTTCCATCGTTGAGATTACCGGCATAGAAACAATGCCCGCAACGCATGTTGCAGTGGGTGGTAATATACAGGATCAGGATCTCAAGCATCCCCCGTGCTTGAAGGGCCTCCCGGCGCGCGCCGAGTTCCTGATGGACTACGCGCAACTTGTGGATCAGGGACATGCTGGACTCATCCTCTCACACAAGGCGCAATACCTCGATGGAGATACGGTTCACCTGTTGCTCAGTCAACTTTGAGTGCATGGGAAGCGAGAAGATCCGCGCGGCCAACCTCTCTGTCACGGGTAGCATCCCCTCACGGGTGCCGAAGCGTTCACGGTAAGCTGGATGCAGGTGCAGGGGGTCATAGTGCACAGTGGCCCCGATGCCCTTGGCGCGGAGCGAGGTCACGACCTCGTCACGGGACACCTTGGACTGATCTGTCAGCTGAAGGACATACAGATGCCGGGCATGAGTGACTCCAGAGCGTTCCACGGGTACCTGGACACGGCCATCATCATTAAACATCTCCTGATAAAAAACCCAGGCCTTCGTTCTTCGCGCTTGCATTTCGGGGAGACGTGACAGCTGAGCCCTGCCAAGGGCAGCGAGCAGGTCGTTGGCGTTGTATTTGAATCCGAAGTGAGTCACCTGGTAGCGCCACGAACCCTCTACGCCGAAACGGTTCCAGGCATCCTGGCTCATGCCATGCAGGCTGAGAATCACCGCACGTTCATGAAGGCTGGCATCTGGAAGGGTCAGCATCCCCCCCTCGGCGGTGGTGATGTTCTTGTTGGAGTAGAAGCTGAAACAAGCGGTTGATCCCTTAGATCCAATGGATTTCCCTTCCCAAGAAGCACCCAAGGCATGGGCCGCATCCTCGATGAGAACGAGATCGTGCTGTTCCGCAATCGTATGCAGTTGGTTCAGGTCCGCCGGATGGCCCGCATAATGGACAGGTAGAATCGCGCGGGTTCTGGGTGTGATCAATGCTTCCACATGGTTGGGATCGAGGCAATAAGTCTCCGGGTCCACCTCCGCGAAGACTGGGGTTGCGCCGCAGTGAACCACTACATGTCCAGTGGCCGCGAAGGTGAGGGAGGGGAGAATGACCTCATCCCCTGGACCGATGCCATGGACCAGAAGAGCCAGGTGGAGAGCGGCGGTACAGGAATTCAACGCAAGGGCATAATCGGCCCTCACCACACCCTTGAACTCCTTTTCGAAAGCCATGCACTCCGCGCCACGGGTCAGCCAGCCATGATGAAGAACTCCCAGGACCGCCTCCTGTTCCAGTCCAGTCAGGTCTGGTTCACCAATGGGAATAGGATCCTCGGCACGTTCAATCGAGTGGGTGTCGGCCATGGCTCGCTATTTCAGGTTAGGGGATGAAGGCGGGATACTGAAGAGGCTGGCCTGGAAGAGCTTGCCAGAGGGAATCGGCATCCCATCCAGGTCCTTGTAGCCCTGGGTCAGCATCGGAATCCGGAAGATTTCGGTCCATTCGACCCGCTCTTTCAAGTAAGGCTCCATCCCGGGAAAGCGCGAGGTGAAGAAGAGTGGACGTTGACTGATCGAGGGGATCAAGGTCTCCGCCATGAGCGCGCCTTGGGTTTCACGGTTGGCCAGGAAATAACGTCCCTCAACCTCGAAGATAGCCAGCACAGGCCTACCGCCCTGAGCCATTGTCTGAACACGCGGAATTTCTTCTGCAAGGAGTTTCCACAAGTTCGCCTTCCTCAGGGGTACCTGGGAGGTTCCTCCTTCAAGAGCATCAAACAAGCTGGTGTCGATACCCTCGCGCCTGAGTGTTCCACGGTACCAGGGGGTGGTAAAGAAGCCCTCGGAGATAAGGGCGATACGTTGTCCGCGCCGGGCCACCTCCTTCTGGAAAAGGAGTGGGAAATATGTGTAATCGACAGGGGCATTAGGGGTAACCGAGACAGCCAGAAGAACCCCACCGGGAGTCACTTCATCCAAACAAAGGTTGGAATACTGTTCAGGCAAACCGGAGAGCTCCTTCGGTGGAATTTGGAGCTTGGCAACCTGTTGAACCAGAAGCACTCCGGCCAATGGAAGAAGCAGGAGCGGGAGCAACTGGTGCCTGCACGCGGCCCATTCAAACAGGCACGCCCACCCCGCTGCCAGGGCGAGACCCACCAGGATGATTGGCAGCAGATGAAAGGTTTCCCGGTCAGCAACATGATACTGGGCAACAAAAAGGGTGGGCAGGAGCCATGAGATGAAGCCCGCGAAAAGAAGGCGTGGCGAACGATAAAACAACATCCCCACTCCCAAACCACCCAAGGGTAGCGAGAAACCAAGATTAGACCACCACAGATCTGGGAGCAGCCGAAGACCGCCCAGGCTGATAGCCCAGGGATGCGGCCCCACCCCTGCCTGGTAAGCCAACCATTCCTGAGCGTGGACAATCTTCTGGTCGATACGAAACTGCGCTCCGGAAAAGACACGCCAGAGATTGAATAGCGTGGATGGATCCTCCCAATTAAGCGGGGGAGAGCCTTGTGCACGAAACCACAGGAGGGTGTAGGGGAGGAAAGTGGCGATGAGGAATGTGAATGATGCAACCAAGATGGACCTCATTCCCAACCTGGACACTTTCAGGGGCGCCACCAGCAAGAGCGCTAGCCCCGGCAGCATGAAACCGATGAGACGGTGATGTCCAAAAGCCAGACCAGCGGTTACCGCGATGGCAATCAGTGTTGAATTATTGGAATCCACCACGAAACGAGCAGCCAGATAAACCAGTAGGGCCATCAACATGAAGGAGAGACCATAAACCTCGGCCACCATGCCCTGTTTTCTCAGCAACGGAGCCAGACTCAAGATCAGAATCCCCACCCGCCAACCCAGAGCCCCCGCATGCATATACCCCCCACCCCAACCCTCCTGTATTGACCATCTCCCCCCACCCCAACCCTCCCCCGCAAGGGGGGAGGGGGCTATTCTCTCCCTCCCCCCT
>CAZORO010000633.1:0-3167 GCA_964581845.1 uncultured bacterium | reverse complement strand
AAATCCCGGTTCCCAGTCCCGGCAGTTCTCCGAACCGGCCACGCCGGGAAAAGCGGGCATCAGCTCCGGATCAGACCAAGTCCCGACGACTGGCACAATCCCTTTAACTGTGAAGGTCCGGCGCTTTTCGATCAATCTCCTCATCGGGCCGATCACGAAGTAAGCCAGTTCCAGAGTGTCTCTATGCTTGGCTTGAAGATCTTCCGCTACCCACTCGCTGATCAGGATCTCACTATCATCTAGCTGGATCCCATCTTCCAGCTGGGGCAGGAGTTGAACTCCTGCCCCAGCTGGAGAGGATGGATCCACTGGAGGGAACTCCATGGCGCATATGATCGAATAGGGTGTTGAGCGCTCGCCGATCCGCAATTCATTGACAAAGTAAGAAAAGTACCGTTTCCCGCCTTGGAAAGTTCGCAGAGCGGCATGTTCGGCGGCGGGCTCCAGGAAAATCCGTGAGGTCCGCAGCTCGATCAGCCCTTTAGCTTCCAACAGACGGAGTTCCAAACCCGCATCATCCATTTGCCAGGTCTTTTTAAGAACTTGGCTTAATCGTTCCAGAGAGAGATTCTCTCCTGTAGCCTCGGCAATGAGTGCCAGGTTCGCTTTGCCGGATAGGTTGACTTTTCCCTGAAGCCATTCGATGGGAACAAAGGCATTGGGGGAAGGGACCTGATTGGCCTGTAGGCTGAAAGGTCCCAGGGAGTCGTCATCCACAATTGTTGTTACAGTTACACGGGATGCAGCCGCCATATCTTCCACCGTGGAGAGGGGAGCATCGCGCGGGAGGATACTGGGCTTCTCCACCCGTAGGATAACCTCATCCCCCACCTTCGCGCCCAAACGTGAGGCGAGGCGCGTGTTGAGCGCGGCTCCTTGTGGGGTCAAAGAAGGGGATACACCCGCTCTTGACAACTCCCAAAAGCGGCCATCGACTCCCAAAACCTGAACACCATTCACACGCGCCTTCCCGTCACCACTGGAGACCGCGCCATGAAGCATCAACACCGGTGCGGTGGTGGTTCGGGTTTCTCTTTGTAAATCCACTGCTAAGCCATCCCGGAAGAACCGGTTGTCGGCCATAATCGCATGAGAGATCTTTCCCAAACGTGACTCAGCCGCCGACCTCAGGGTGAAACGGACAGAATCCCCTACCATGAGAGCGCCTGTGAGGACCGCTGTAGCTGTCACAACGCCCAGGAAAACACCCAGATGAGAGCGCCAGTGGTGAATCAGACCACGTCGAACCAGGGTGAACCGGTTGAAAGCGGCCACTCAGGACACCTCGATCAGCTTCCCCTGCCGGAGTTCAAGAACCTTGCTCATTCGCAAGGCGACTGCTTGAGAGTGGGTGACCACCAGGAGAGTGGTTCCTTGTTCCTGGTTGAGATGGACCAAAAGGTCAATCAGTTGGGAGGCATTGTCTCTATCCAGAGAGCCGGTGGGTTCATCCGCAAGGATGAGCTGAGGATTGTTCACCAGCGCCCTGACAACAGCGGCACGTTGACGCTCTCCTCCGGAGAGATAACCTGGCCGGTAGGACATTCGCCCCCCCAAGCCGACTTCTTCGAGAAGATTCTGAGCACGCATGGCTGAAACGGAATCGGCTTTCCCCGGTCCAAAAGCAAGTGTGGGAACCAAGACATTTTCGAGAACACTGCACTGCGGTAGAAGGTGATGGGCTTGAAAAATCCAGCCGATCTGCTTGTTCCTGACTTTTTCGAGTTCGGAACAAGAGAGAGAGGTCAAATCTCTCCCGCACAGGGAGACTGTTCCAGAACTGGGGTAGTCAAGTGTCCCGATGATGTTGAGGAGTGTGCTTTTCCCGCACCCTGAAGGTCCTACAATCGCGGCGGTTTCCCCAGCCTCCATTTCAAGGTCAATCCCTGTAAGGACTGTTTCACCAGGGGCCTCTCCAATGGTTGTGTATGTCTTAGTGATTCCGACGAGTTGAAGCACTAGGTTATCGTCCGGCATGTTTCCCATCACCTATCACATGAGTCAGAACCTGAACAACCTCAAGCGCCATCTGGTCCATGGTGAATCGTTGGCTGACTGACTTCCGGCCATTCTCACCCAGATGATGAATCCGCTCCGGGTTAGGAAGCAGCGTTTCCAAAGCATTCACAAGCGCCTCTGGCTGAGTATGATCATAGAGTATTCCTCCTCCGGTTGCTTCGATCAGTTCCGGAAAAGCGGCATGGTTGGGTTGGACGACAGGCACACCCGCCGCCATGGCCTCGATCACATAAAGACCAAAAGCCTCCCCATAGGTGGCCGGAACCGAAAGGACACTCAACCCTTCAAGGAATGCGATCTTCTCGCTCCGGGTCAGATTGGGTGAGAAGGTGGCGAAAGCGCATAAATCCGCGCTGGCGAGTTCTTGTCTGAGGCTATTCACAAAAGGCTGATCGGAGAGGGTCATCGCACCCGCCACTTTCAAGCGAAGATTCTTCACACAATCCCGTTTCTTAAGAGTGATGAAAACCCGCACCAAAGTCTGGAGTCCCTTGTCATGGCACATTCTTGCGAAGTATCCCAACACCGGGACATCAGGCATCTTGCGGGAAGGTGAATACCCCTCCAGGGAAATGCCGTTGTAAACCATGTAAACACGTTCGGCGGGAAGCCCCAAACGTTGACGCATGACTTCTCCGTAATACTTGCTCACAGCGATAAAGGCATCCATTTCTCGAGCACGTTGAGCCAATGTCTCCCAGGCTTGATCCCGGTAGGGTTGGGGGAGGCTGTCTAGAAATCCATCCTCTCCTTGAAGGGTACACACCACTGGAACTCCCAAGGCTTCACGTAGACGCCGGGCAAGCCCCGCCAAGAGGGCATTGGAGAGACAGACCACATCCGGCTTACCATATTCGGCAAGCCAGTCCACCAGGCGTTCAAGTTCCTTGGCCTGCTTCCCCTCCTCCCCTTGCAGCGTGGACAGCGTAATTTCTCCAAGATCCCTGGCTTTGGTCATACCTGTCCTTTTGGCGGCGATCTTGAGAAGGGGAGCGGAGTCGAAGAGGGCATCCAGCCAGCGGGGCGTTCTCCGGAACAGCCTGGATTTTTGTTGGAGGAACACATTGATGCCGCCATAGAAGAGGGGAATCCCCTCCTCCATCGTGGGTTCCTCGGTCACCATCGGGAGATAGAGCGGCACCATCAAA
>CAZORO010000632.1:0-3210 GCA_964581845.1 uncultured bacterium | reverse complement strand
CTCACTCCACTAGGACACGGGAAACCAATTTACAGAAAGAATGTTGCACCAACCATCGGCAGCTTCGAGTATTGGGATATTTTCGCAAAATGTTGTTGCTTTGCCACATATTAAATATACCGTAGTAGTACCCAGAACTACCATATCATCATAACCATCTCCATCCATATCACCGGCTGTATCTATTCCAGGAGCCCAACCAGTTTCTTGTTCCATTGCCCCGAGATCTTCTTCAAGTGCTGAACCCCATAAAGAAAAGTCTGCATCCAGAACATCAATATCATCTTCCCATCCTGTAGCTGCTCCAAAGAAAACATATACTTTTCCAGACGAAAATGGGAATGAGGCCTCCATGTTTTTCGGGGCACTTATAGCAAAATCATCATAGTCATCACCGTTAAAATTACCAATCCCCGCAGGAATTGAGAGATCACCTTCCTCTTCTCCAACAAAGGTCGCTGATACTTCCCATGTTCCTGATCCTCGCCCCAAAACTAGGTGGCAACAATCAGCTAAGCCGTTTGGGGCATAAATGCCATTTGATACCATAAAATCATCGTATCCATCATTATTAATATCACCAACTCCAGAAACAGACGTTCCGAAATCTTGTCCAATCTCCCATCCATCAATATGCAAAGTAAGTGATCGTTCAGGTGGGTATCCCGTTTGTGGGCCCATAACTATGTATACACACCCAGAATTTTCCATACTCTCTTCTTCTTCGAAGTATACTTGATGGTATGGTGCCCCTACAACGAAATCATTATTTCCATCACCATTGATATCTCCAACACCAGCAACATGCCCGGCACCGTCACCACCTGGATCGACTGAAAAACTATAGTCGTAATCAAATTCTGTGCTCGTAGTTGCAATCCAGCCGCTAGATTTGCCAGAATATAGGTATGCTGATCCACCGGAATAGATCGATGTATAGGGTGCTCCAAGTAAAACGTCATCGTCTCCATCATCATCAATGTCGCCTGCATATGAAACGTGAAATCCAAAATGAAAAATCTCTTCATCCGTCAGGGAAGGGTATGTAGATAATGGCGTGTCAACATTCAGTGACATTGTTGTTCCTCCGAATACCAAGTAGACACGATTTTTAATCATTTCCCAAAAAGAAGATGCACCGATAGCGAAATCATCATATCCATCGAGGTTGATATCGCCAAGGGGGGAAACATTGTGTCCTGACTTTTCTCCGTCCCTTGCTCCAATGAAGGAAGCCTCCGCAGTTTCCAATGACCGATCGTAACCCCATGAGAATTTGCCACTATAGTTGGAATCTTGGTCACCAACAGCACTAGCACGAATGTAGCCAATTGAGAAATAATTGTTTACATCCATTTGTGGAGGTGTAATTCCAATTTTTAGGTTATTAATCTGGTGATTTGTCCAAAAAGGTTCACCAGAAGGGGAGTTGAAATCAAAATAGGAAACAGCGTAAGATATAGTTAATTAAACTGATTGTGGATTTAGCCAGCATCCTCCGACAGATATCCGAACTTGAAGTGGATTTGGTGCACCGACCTTCTTGCCATATACATATAATCTAACTCTGCATACTTCAGGTTTCTCATCACCAAGAGGATCTGAGAAACCAAAAACTTGCTCAATCGAAGAGTCATTAGCAACCAAATTAATATAGTTAGCATCAGCAAAATAACCATCGTCTATTTTTGTGTAATCACTATCTGTCCATGCGCCGTTCCGATCACTATCCGGGTTCATGGAATCGAAATATCCAGAACGATACCATGCACTAGAAGGCGATAAAAAGGAAAAAAGAACTGTTGCCGTTAGGAGGATATTTGATGCAATTATGTGTAGTCTGGAAGGTGTTCTCATTTGAGAGGTTCTCCTTCATTATCTGAGATAGAGGACTAGCGCTGGCCATGCTTAGCGACTAGTGGCTGCCATATAGTATAGTGGCATATGCAATTGGATGTAAAGCATTAATGACGTTCTGGTAAAAAAGTTTTGAAGTACATGAGGTCGGCCTCAATATGTTGTGTTAGTTAACAGATTGTGCCTCAGTATATTGTGGCATATAGCTTTTATAAGTACTTCTTTTCTGTTGTATCTTTAATGGAAGAATTCGTGAGCAAGTCTGAGGCAGAAGAATAAAGTATAATGCGAATAAGGGAGTCCTATTCTGTATTTTTGATCGCGTATAACCGGTTCATCGAAGCCACATAAAGAACTCCATTCGCCGCGCTGGGAGTTCCCTGGACGGGAGCCTTCATGTCGATATGGGTAAGGACTTTCTTCTCTCTCTCCGCCGTGAAAATCCAGAAGTCTCCGCTCCTCGCGCCAATGTAGACCTTGCCATCCGCCACCAAGGGCGACCCCCAGATCTCCCCCCCGGCATCCTGAGTCCAGCAACCCTTCCCTGTCTTCCTGTCGATGCAATGAATCATGTGGCCGCAGTCGCCGATGAACACCAAGTCATCCGTAACCGCGGGTGTCGACATGCAATGATCCACCAATCGGTAAGACCACACCTCAGCGCTTTTGGTGACTGTTCCGCTTTGCGAGGCATCGATGCACTTCAACCACACATCGGTCTTGCCATGCCAGAGATCGCCCCCCGCCTCGACATACACTCGTCCATCCACAAAGACCGGCATCCCGGTGATATTGCTGGGACTGACCTTCAGATTCCCCTTGTACTTGTGGACATTCTCCTTGGGACCTTCGGGATCGCAGTCGAAGCGCCAGACCCGTTTGAGGATCGCGGTTTCAGTGGGAGCGGTCACCCCGGAGGCCGGCTCGAACCCATAACACACTCCATCTCCGCCACCGAAACAGATCAGCCCCTTGCCATTCACCATCCCATAGGAGGGGGAAGACCAGGTGCAATGAACCGTGCGCGGCCCCATGTTCTCTCCATCGACCGCCACAATCCTCCCTGTCGCCTTATCGAGAACCGCGATTCCTGGAGCCTCCAGAGCTGGGATGTACTTGTGATAGGCGTCGACCCCGTTGGAGGTGCAGACATACAGGAGGTTGTCCTTGATGAGGACCGAGCCGTGAGTGGCGTCGTGGGGATGAACACCCAGTTTCTCGATCAGACTGGTCACCCACAGGATATCACCATCCTGCGGTCCCAGTTCGGTTTCATCACCGGGAAGTGAGAGATAGGTTGACTCATCCATGAAAGGACCATCATTCCCATCAGCTAGACCATCCAGATCCAGG
>CAZORO010000631.1:0-3213 GCA_964581845.1 uncultured bacterium | reverse complement strand
CGAGCCCACGAGAGCATGGGGGGAGATAGAAAATATATACTCCCTCCCCCCTTGCGGGGGAGGGTTGGGGTGGGGGGGAAGGTTTGGACCGTGAGGGTTGGGGTGGGGGGAGGTGGCGAAAGACTCTCCTCGGCAGTGCCGCGCTTTTACTTGCGGGCGTGATCGCCTTGTTGGTTGTAGCGCCCCAAGCAGGACCGTTCTTTGAGTTCGCCTCCTATTCCGCGACACGCTCTGGAGGAGCCTCCTATGCTTTCGCGGCAGAGGGAAGTCTCGCTCCCATGTTCATGATCCTTCAGTTTTTCCCCTTCTTTTTTGGGGATCCTGCTGACAAATCATTCTGGATCACCACAACTCCCTATATGGAGATTTCGGCTTACCTGGGAGTATTCGGTTTTTTCCTCATCCTTGTAGCGCTGCTCCTGCCACGAAAACCGTATACCTTCCTGTGGCTGGGATTGGCCCTGGTCAGCTGTGTCCTCGCGCTGGGGGAATTCACCCCCTTGCACAGGGTCTTTTACCACCTCGTCCCAGGTTGGGACCGTTTCCGCAACCCCGGCCGTTCACTACTCGTGTACACTTTCGCCGGGTGTCTTCTCGCCGGCTATGGTGTTGATTCATTGCTGTATCTGCGGGAAGAGCAATGGACCAAATACATGAGACGGTTACTTGCGGTATTCCTCGTACTCCTCGTGGTGATCACCTTCACCGCCGCCATGCTCCAGCATATGGAGGGACAGATCCTGGATGCCTTCGCCAGAGTGGGGAGTGTTCAAATGATGATTGCCACGGGTGGGATGGTGGATGAACTTCAACCGGTCCTCTTCCAATTCCGTTTTGATTGGATGGCGCATTCCCTGTGGGTGGGATCGGCATATGCGGGTCTGTTTTTCATCCTACTGGTTCTCTATGCCTGGAAGCCAGTCTGGAAAGACAAGCTTATCTGGGGCTTTGTGATCGTCTGCGCGGTTGACCTGTTACTCTTTGGGCAACGTTTTCTTCAAGCCAGAACCAGGGAGGAATGGAAGGCGGAGTACTTCCCAGACTCAAAGCCTTTGGGAGCCATTCTGGAGGGTGGTTATGGGGGACGGCTCTTGACCACGGACCTGGGCCTTGATTGGAGGTACCGTCCCCAACACCCCGAGATCTTTCCGAATGGGCCGATGCGCTATGGCATCCGGAGTGTACGTGGATACAGTCCCTCCATCCTCAAGCACTTCAGCGAGTTCATTAACCTGATGCAGGGCCGGCCCCCAGAGGCCCTTCCAGGAGGTCTCCTGTTCCTGCAAGAACCCCCAATGATGGATTCCGTTGCTCTCCAGGTCATGGGGGTTCGCACTATCCTGACCACTCAACCCAATCCGGCGCCATTCGTACCCAAGGAGCGGTTTCCATCTGGTTTGTTTCTCTATGAATACCGTCAAGGACTTCCCCGCTGTTTCCGGGCGATACCAGCCTCAAATCGCTGGGGACTGGAACCAGTTGAACGGAAAGCGGACAGAACCCAAGTGAAGGAGATTCATCCCAACCGCATCGAGGTGGAAACCGAAGGTTCGGAGGATGCGCTTCTGGTGTTCGCGGACTCGTGGTTTCCTGGATGGAGAGCCTGGGTCAATGGAGAGGAAAAGCCGATTGGCCGTGCCTTTCATGCTTTTCAGTCCGTTTCCGTTCCGGCGGGCGGGAGTCAAGTGATCTTCGAGTTCAGTCCCAGCCACTGGAACCTTTACCTGGCGTTATCGGTGGGGGGAATGATTCTGATCCTGATCTTATTGTGCCTGCCAGCGTGGAAACCCGCTCCACTGGAGGCGGTGAACCTCTCCACTGACTCCGGTCAGTCCTGAATCAATACCGCTGTGCCACTGGCGGTAACCATCAGCATATTGCCAATGCACTCGTAGTCCAAATCGACTGATACGATCGCGTTGGCTCCTAATGCGAGGGCCTGATCGGTCATTTCCTCGACCGCGAGGTTCTTGGCACGCCGCAATTCGGTCTCATATGCCGCCGAACGTCCTCCAACCACATCCCGGATGCCCGCGAAGAAGTCACGGAAGATGTTGGCCCCCAGGATGGCCTCACCGGTCACAAGACCAAAGTGGCGGGTTATTCTCTTTCCCTCCACAGAGGGGGTAGTCAGAACTAACATGGCTTGTCCTCCTGATGTGGACTTGGGGTATGTCTCCTCTTCCATTGATGAGTATGGCCAGAATAACGTGGCCGGGTTTGCTTTGTAACCGTAAAGGAAAACTTTCAATGAAACTGGTTCGTGTTCTCTTCTCGATCTATTTCTGGATCTGGTTTGTAATCGTCTCTGTGCTTTTCTTTCCCATTATTACCCTGGCATGGCTCTTGACCTTCTGGTGGGATCCACGGCGGAAGTTGAATAACATCCTGAATTTTCCTTGGGCACGTCTCTATGTTCTCGGTAATCCCCTGTTCTGGAAGACCACGGTCATGGGGCGCGAAAAGATTGATTCTCAAATTCCCACCCTATTTGTCGCTAACCACCTTTCCATTTTTGATATATTCATGCTTTTTTATCTGCATCGATGCTTCCAGTGGGTTTCCAAGGGAAGCAACTTGTGGTTGCCTGTACTGGGACTCAATATGTATTTCTGCCGTACGATCTTCTTTGACCGGGATGACACCAAGGAGATTATCCGGATGGTGAAGGCTTCGGTGAAGCGGCTGGAGGAGGGGATTTCGTTAATCATTTTCCCTGAGGGAGAACGCTCGCCGGATGGCAGGCTTCAGCCCTTTCTCGCTGGGGCGTTCAGCATTGCCAAGCGCGCCAAGGTCCGCATCCAGCCCATCGCCATCACAGGGACTTACAAAATCCTTCCCCGCTATCAAATGATCCTTAATCCGGTAGGCCACATGACAGTTACGGTTCTCGATCCCATCCCCGTTGAGACAGTCATGAGCTTGAGCACGGAGGAACTCAAGGATTTGGCTTACCAGAGGATCGCATCGGTCCTGCCAGAGGATCATCTGCCTGTACCGGAATCCACGGCGGGTGTTTGATCCTGCCGCCAGCCGTTTTGAGCTATGGGAAAAGAGATGCCACTCCCTTGAGTCTCCAGAGAGCCAGTCTCTATTTCACCCCAACTGCTTTTTTCACGGACCGATACAACGCGACATTATCGATGGCCCAGAACCAGTTGTTGTTCCCATCCAGAAGCGCCCATTTCATTACCACGGTGGAACCGGAAGGCT
>CAZORO010000630.1:0-3214 GCA_964581845.1 uncultured bacterium | reverse complement strand
AAGTGCTTCCTCCGGGTCGGAGAAGAACTCCACGCTTGAAAGCCCCGCGAGACGGAAGGGGGCACTGAGTCCTTCTTGCTCACGATCGAAAAGCCATCCCGCATAGGGGGTCTCCAAGTCATGGTGCAGACCTTCCCCGGGGTGGAAGGAGCACTCTTCACGAGGCTGAGATCCCTCGATGAACCATTCTTTTCTTGTCGTGGGACAATAGGTGGTTTTCCTCATACCGGAGTAACCACAGACCTCTTCTTGAACTACACCCTCAGGAACCGGAAAAACTCCAGGTGAGGAATCCCGGTACAGAAACCTGACCAGGTCGGCGAAGATTGGCCCAGCACCCGTAGCGCCACCTATCTTGTTCATTGGGTCACCATTGAAATTCCCCACCCAAACACCCAGCGTGTACTCAGGAGTGAAACCTATAATCCAGCAATCCCGGTAGTGAGTGCTGGTTCCTGTCTTCCAGGCCACGCGATAAGGAAAATCCAGCTCTGTCGAGCCGCCAAAGGTAAGCAACCTCGCGCTGGGATCCGAAAGTATATCTCCAATGATGAAACAGACCTGTTCAGAAAGAACCCGCTGACCTTGTTCCGATGATGTACTGGTCAAGTAGCGAAGCGGACGGAACTCCCCGCCATGAGCAAGCATGGCATAGGCTGTCACAAGCTGTTCAAGGGTCACCTCGGGATTCCCAATTGCCAGGCCAAGGCCATAGAAACCGGGGCCTTTTCCGGGCGAGTTGATCAGACCAATCTCCTCCAGAAAATGGAAAAAGTTGTCGAAACCTACATGCGGACAGCCGAAAGGTTGAGCGAATTTCCCAATGCGGTGCGTACCGTGGTGGGACCATACTCCTCACGATTAAAATTGCGTGGATAGTACTCACCACGCGCCGAGCGGTAGCGCCGACGGGTGTCCTCCAGGAGGGTCGCGGCCGTGTAGCCCTGCTCCAGTGCTAAGCCATAGAGAAAAGGTTTCAGGGCGGAACCAGGCGAACGTAGTGCCTTGACTCCATTATTGAAACCCAATCCCTCTTCGGAATACTCCAAGGATCCAGCCAGCGCGAGAACTTCGTTATACCGGTTGCCCACCACCATGGCGGCGGCCTGGGTTGCGCCACTTTCCAATAGACGTAACCGGTGGGATAGCAATATGGTCTGAAGCCGGGTCTGGATCTGGGAATCGAGGGTGGTTTGGATGGTTGAGGAGGCTCCCTCGGTCAATCCTCTTTCGATCAACAGGTTTACTAAGTGAGGCGCCTCAAAGGAAAACTGCTTGGGTGCGGCTTTAAGCGGCTCAGCCTGACAGAGCCGGCTCTCTTGCTCCGTGATATTACCGAGTTTGCCCATGCGTCTTAAAACCCAGTTCCGCCGTTCTATCAATCTATGGTTATCGGAGCGGTAGGGACTCAGTCTTCCCGGAGCCTTGGGGAGTGCCGCGAGGGTCGCCGCCTCGGTGATGGTTAGCGCGGAAAGAGGCTTTCTGAAGTAAACTTGTGAGGCAATCCCCACTCCCATGAGATTGTTTCCCAGGGGAACACGATTCAGATACTGCTCCAAGATCTCCTGTTTGGAGAGATACCACTCCGCTTTGACAGCACGGGAGATCTCGATGATCTTGCCGGAGAAGGTTCTCGGACGGGGATACACCAGACGAACCATCTGTTGGGTTAGGGTGGAGGCTCCTGACACAATCCGGCCCTGCCGTACATTCGAGAATGCAGCCCGTAAGATGGCAACCGGATCGAATCCGGGGTGGTAGTAGAATCGTTCATCCTCCGTGGCGATGAAGGCATGGATGAGGCAGTCTGGAATTGAGTCGATAGGCACCCATTCATGCCGTTCCCCATGACCATCCGGTAGGGTTTGAAGCACTCGTCCAGAACGGTCCATGACAATTATGTTGTCTTTAAGTACCAAGTCCTCGATCCTGAATTCAACTATTAGCAGGATCGCAACCAAAAGAAAAAGAAAGAAAAGACCAGTGGTGATGATCGCTTTGCGGAATTGATGACGGAACAGGGACATGGTCAGGAAACGCGGCATGATGTGATGATCTCACTTCGGAAGAAACCTTTCACCATATGACGGAACAGAGCATGGCCAGATTCATATTAACTGCAAAAAGATGGAATCCCCACTCCTCGTTTTACCCTTTCTGAAGGAGAGAGATTAGTATAGTGTGAACTGAGTCAATGACCTAACCCTTATGAGAGGACCCCAACCCCATGGATAACGTCATTATCCTCGGAAGAAGTGCGGGGGATTGGCACCGGCAAGCCAAGAAGGTGTTTAAATCAGGAACCATCATTTTTGCAGCGCTGATCCTCCTGTTTCTGGCCATCGCCGGGCGTCCCTATTTCACAGTCGGAACCACGGAGAATGGACTGGTTCTACGTTTTGGGAAACATGTACGAACGGTTCCACCGGGGCTTCACTGGAAATGGCCCTGGCCGATTGAAATGGTCATCAAACCCGATGTGCAGAAGATCCGCCGGATCACCATCGGCTTCCGGAGTTCGGATCAATTCATCCCGGCACGGAATCAAGGGCCCGGCCAGGAAGCCAAGACCTCCCTTCATGACGAATCCCTCATGCTGACTGGAGACCTGAACATTCTCATGGTCGAACTCGCGGTCCAGTACCGTATTAAGGATCCAGCGGCATATGCATTCAATGTGAAGGAACCGGACGGAGATGTAGGCGAAAGCGCGACGCTCAGGGACATCTGCGAATCCACGCTCCGGCGGGTCATCGGCGATTATGGGGTCGATGCTCCGCTTACGGAGGGGAAGGCGGCCATAGAGGATGAGATCCGGGACAAAGCTCAACAACTTTCCGACCGTTACAATCTGGGATTGGAGTTGACCTCGGTCAACCTGCAGGATGTGCAGCCTCCACTCGAAGTACAGCCCTCCTTCAAGTCAGTGGTCACGGCCAAGGAAAACAAGCAGAAGTACATCAATGAGGCTCTCGGATACCAGAATGGCGAGATGCCCCGTGCGGAAGGCAAGGCCGCTGGAATCATCAACCAAGCCTCCGGCTATGCCCGTGAACGTGTTCTTAGGGCGCAGGGAGAGGTTCTCAAGTTCTCCGTGCTGCTTACCGAGTACCGCAAGGCCCAAGAGGTAACCCGCACCCGGCTCTACCTGGAAGCAATGGAGGAGGTGCTGGGCAAGGTGGGAGTGACGGTGATAGACAACAACCTCCAAGGG
>CAZORO010000629.1:0-3214 GCA_964581845.1 uncultured bacterium | reverse complement strand
TGCCCATTGTTAACAGTTGAGGCCGCTGTTCCGTGCTGTGCAGATTGCCCACCTGCACTCAAGCCCCCCGTATATGGTGGGATATTTCGTGTGCAGACAGGTCACCCTGATTATTTTGGGAGAGAAGCTGTCCGTAAGGGTCAACCGTGGACTTGTTATTGGATTTTAGAAGCAGTTGGTAATCCCGACCGCTGGCAAATGGATCCCTATGGCTGTTATTACGACAAGGTTGGTCATTCGGTGGGGTATGTTTTGGGTGCTCCCTGCCAAACCGTGATGCAACAAACGCTTTTTATCTATCCGGATGAATCCACTCTTGCTGGAATGTGCGTATATGGAAATATAGGAGAGGTAGGTTTTACAGTTGAAGACCCAGATGGTGGAAACTGTATCACAGAGTTTATAGACGATGAGACGATTTGTAGGTGGTATTATTAAGGTCAACAGCCTTTAATGATGTAAAATTAGATAAGGAGGGCGCGAAAATGGATGTGAAAAGGCGTTTTATAATACCGTTGCTTCTGCTATTCATCGTTCAGCCTGGAGCAACGTTGGACCTTCCTACCAAGTGTATTTGGGACCAACAACTCCCGAATCTCAAGATTCCAAGACTATCACTGAAAGCAGAAAGTGTGGAGAAGGCCTGGATGGGACTGTCATCCAATCACCTTTTAAGGTCCGTCCTGGCCGTGACTCCAAATATCGTTACACCGGCCCGTGGGATTGTGCTCGATGTAACTGACACAACTGTCAGAGATATCTTCGAGGCCTTCGTTCGTACGTACCCGGAACTCACAATGCACCAAGATGAGACTTACGGGGTCACATGGTTCCACCCTAAGGATTTTGACTATTCTTCCATCTTGGATGAACGGATCGAAATTCCTAAGGAACAAGTGGGTCTTCCGATGAGCGACTGCATTCTTGGTACAATCACGACTGCGCTCCATATTCCTTTGATGCCCATCGGTGGAACCGGAGCCTGGAATACATTCAACTACACGGTGGATGTTCCAGCCGGTAATTACACTATCCGCGATATCCTGAATATTTGTGCTGTGGAAGCCTGCTCGAAGAGCTTCTTTGTTTGGATTATTGATGAAAATCACCTACCACCAATCTAGCCCGGAGCGGTCATAAATCCAAAATTGACCCAGAAGAAGGGGTGGAAACTGGTTCAAGTGCAGCCAGTCAATCTTCCGGCAGACATCGGTCAGCCGGAGGGTGCAACGAATTACTGGGAGACGTATTGTTGTCCCGGCAAGTGTGATCCTCCTACTCTGGACGATGTTATCAAGGCCCTTTCAAGCGCTGATCCTGTTACCAGCTGGGCAGCGAGAAATTTTTATGAAGTTTTTATTAATCAAAACGACTTCCCAATCGTTGCTGCAGTAATTGACGCGTTAAAAAAGTCTGGGGCTACCATGGAGGCATTACGTCTTGCGATCGCAATGAGTGCGATTCATGTGAGGGCAGAGTTAACGGACTACCCTGAGGCTCGCGATCTTCTACGCCAATCTGCTGATTCAGGCTTTATAAATAAGGACAAGGGAGTTCTGTCACTACTCGGTGAGCTTGAGCTCTACCGGTTGGATAGAAGGAATGGGAAGGCACCCTTGGATGGATTACTGTCATCACTCCCGGACCGAACGTCTCTAGATGAGGTCACATTTCAGGATCTATGGAGAGCCACTCGTCAGATATCGAAGAAAGGGTTTAAATGGAAGGCTGACGAGGAGACGGGACGAAAAATAAGGAACTGGCTCCTCGGTCCCGGCGCCACTCAAAAGGAACTCGAAGAACCAGTGAGCACGGAGTTGCAGTTTATACCCCGGTGACCATAATCCTCAGATTTGCGCTCCACCTGTACGAATCCGGCGATTAATCCTCTTTATATCTGGGCTCCCCTGCCCCTTACTTCCCGATCGCGTCTACCAAACTGAACACCGGCAGATAAAGCGCCACGACTACGAAACCGATCAGGCCTCCCAGGAACACAATCAGCAAAGGCTCGATCAGCTTGGCCAGTCCATCCACCGCATCGTCCACCTCGCGCTCGTAAAACTCGGCCACCTTGTTAAGCATCGTGTCGATGGCGCCGGTCTCCTCGCCGACCGCCACCATGTGGGTGACCAAGGGAGGGAAGATGGAGTATTTCTTGAGCGGGTCGGAAATGGTCTCACCCTCTTTGATCGAGTTGTGGACCTCCAGCACCGCCCGTGAGATAACCTCGTTTCCACTAGTGTCTTTTACAATCATCAGGGTTTGCAGGATCGGCACACCCGCCTCCAGCAGAGTCGCGAAGGTGCGTGCCCATCTGGCCACCGAGGCCTTCTGGAGGATCTTCCCCATGACAGGCAAGCGTAGGAGTACAGTATCTGTGCCAAACCTTCCCCACTCAAATTTCCGCAAAAACTTCCAGATCATCACGATGAACACAATCGTGAGGATGACTACCCAGAACTTGTTGATGGCGATGTTGCTGGCATTGATGAGAATCTGGGTCATGCCCGGCAACTCCGCGTCGAGTTCATCATAGATGTTGGTGAATTGGGGTACGATGTAGATCAAAATTCCAGCGAGAATCGAACCCGCGATGCCGAGTACGAAGATCGGGTACCACATGGCGGACTTCACCTTACTGCGAATTGCCGAGGACTTCTCGGCAAACACAGCCAGACGATCAAGTACTTGTTCCAAGGCTCCTCCGATTTCGCCCGCACGGATCATGTTGACAAATAACCGGTCAAACACGCGGGGAAACTTGGCCATGCCCTCGGAAAGCGTGTTTCCCGATTCGATTTCCGTGGCAATTCCCAAGAGAGCTCGTTTGAGATTCGCGTTTTCGCACTGTTCACCGAGGATCCGGACTCCACGCAACAATGGGAGACCGGCTCCGATCAGCACGGCGAGCTGGCGGGTGAAGGGCATCATCTGCTTGAGCGGTACCTTGCCCCGGCTGACAAGCATCATCACCTGCTTGAGGCCAGGCATGTCCTCCAAGGCCACCTTGCCCAGATCGGCCTTGGCTCGTTTTACCTCGGTGGGGAAATACCCCATTCCGCGCAGACGATCAATGACGAGCTCCTCGGTGGAAGCCTCGATTTGACCCCGGATCTCCTTGCCGGAACGATCCATGGCGCGATAAGCCCATGCTGGCATGACAGTAACTCCTTCTCTCTACACAAGACTGAACGGCGCTGGATCTGCCTTT
>CAZORO010000628.1:0-3236 GCA_964581845.1 uncultured bacterium | reverse complement strand
AGCTTTTTTCTCTTTCTTGGGACGTTGGAATGATCTAATGGGTCCTTTGATCTACCTCTCCTCGGAGAAGCACTTCACCCTTTCGTTGGGTTTGGCCTCCTTCCAGGGGCAATACTCAACCGATTGGAACTTGATGATGGCGGCCTCGCTGGTAGTGATGGCTCCCTGTTTGATCTTCTTCTTTCTGGGACAGAGATTCTTTGTTTCAAGCATCGTGCTCTCGGGGCTGAAGGGGTGAGACATCCATGAGCCCGCTCATTAAAACCCTTTTAATCCTGGCCTGCCTCATTGTCCTGGTGATGTGGTTGTTTCTCCCGCCTTCCACCATCACCCCGGAGGGAGTGACCCAAATCTCATTTGGCAGTTTCGGCAATCCAGAGCAGGTGGATGTCTACAGACACATCGTGAAGTTGTTTGAACAGAGCCATCCCTTAATTCGTGTTGACCTGCGTACTCCCAGCAGCGGGGGGTATCTTGAGAAACTCAAAACCGAGATGGCGGGACGTACCGCGCCGGATGTAACCTTTATTGATGTTGGATCTTATTATAGTTTCTCTGACAAGGGTGTGTTTCGTCCCCTTACCGGATTCATTCAGTCAGACACAGGTTTTCATTTAGAGGATTTCTATCCAGCGATCATCCAAGCCTTCACATTCAAAGGAGAGGTCTATGCTCTCCCAAAGAGCTGTGGCTCATTGATCCTCTTTTACAATCAAGACCATTTCGATCAGGCACAACTCCCCTATCCTGACCCCACTTGGACCTGGGAGACTGTGATTGAGGCCTCGAAAAAGCTCAGCCGTGACCTGGATGGGGATGGCCGGATGGACCGCTATGCCCTGATTCTCACCAATCCGCTCGAACTGCTGTGGCAATATGGAGTCGAGGTACTCTCACCCGATGGAAAACAATGTACCCTGGACACACCCGAAGCTCGTAAAGCCTGCCAGCTCTCGCGTGATTTGGTGTATCTTCACCATGCTGCTCCAACCGCAAGTGAGATGGGAGCTTTCGGACTCTCAGCAGGAGGGACCTCAGGTGGCGGCAGAGGAGGGCAGGGTTCCGGTGTCTTTGATCTTTTTCCAATGGAACGTGCCTCGATGATCATCACCGACCTGGTGCTCTCCATCGCCTACCAGAAGGCTCCCTTTCGCTGGGATGTGGCGGTGCAACCGGGAGGAATAAGGCATGGCGGCTACCTGAATGGAGCCGGCTATGCCATGAACTCTCGTACAAAGCATCCCCAGGAAGCCTGGGAGTTGATCAAGTTCCTGTCCGGGCCTGAGGTTCAAAGTCTGCGTGCCAAAGGTGGCGATTCGCTCCCCTCAATGCCAAAGATCGCTCGTTCTGATGACTTCCTGAAAAATCCCAAGCCACCACACAACCGCGAGGCGGTGATTAGACAAGCGGAGGATGCCGCCGCACCCCCTTATCACCCACGCTGGCCCAGCATCCTTCAAGAGGTCACTCTCATGATGGAGGGGATCATGGCCGAGGAGGATCCGGTTCCTGTTGATCCCGCTCTGACTGAAACTAGGCGTAAAATCAACCTCATCCTGGCAGGGGAGGATTGAAACTCATGGCTGCTTTACAGGAATACCTGGCACTCGATCTGGGAGCCACCAGCGGTAGAGCCTGCCTGGGAGGTTTCGATGGGGATCGTCTATGTATACGTGAAATCCACCGCTTTCCGAATGGACCAGTCGAGTTCCAATCGTCGCTCAGGTGGGACTTCCCGCGCCTTCTAGCAGGAATTGAGGCCGCGCTCCAGAAAGCCGCCGATGAGTCCAAGCGAGTTGTCAGTGTAGGTTGCGATACCTGGGGTCTGGATACTGGCTTCCTGGATGCCTCTGGGGCATTGATGGAGCTCCCGTTTTCCTACCAGGATTCCAGAACAGCGAATGTCCTTTCCCGTATGGAATCCATTCTACCAGTTGAAGATCTATTCACGCGCACAGCGGCTCCCTGTGTTGCCATCTCGACACTCGGGCAGTTACTGGCCACAAAAGACAGGACTCCAGAACTGCTGAAACAGGCGAAGACACTCCTTTTTATGCCTGATCTGATCCATCAACACCTGACCGGTGAAGCGGTCAGTGAATTTTGTATCGCCTCAACCTCCCAACTAACCTCCTGGAGGAGCCGGGATTGGGATTGGGAATTAATCGGCCAGTTCGGTTTTCCTCGTGGCCTCTTCCCTCCCATCCGGCCCACCGGGAGCCGTGTAGGAAAGCTGAGAAACCAGCTGGTCAACCACCTGGGGATCCCATCCTGGGATGTCTATCAGCCAGCGGGCCATGACACTGCCTTGGCGGTGGCTGCCGCGCCAATAGCTTCTTCCTCGGACCTGGTCATTAGTTCAGGAACCTGGTCGATGCTCGGTATCCTGGTGGATGAGCCAGTCATATCTCCCGAAGCGGTACGAATGGTTTGTGGAACCTATGGGATTCCTGGTCCTGGCTGGTGTTTCATGCAGGGGGTGATGGGACTTTGGCTTTTGGAGCGTTTCCGGCATGAGGAAAAAGCCGGCCCGGTCGAGGAACTTATTGAAAAAGCTACCAGAACCACCAAATCCTGTTGCCTGTTCAATCCACGGGACCCCGTCTTTACCCAATCGAAGTCTTTCACCGAAGGGCTCACTCAGTGGTGCAAGACTACCGGTCAGGCTCTTCCTACAAGCATGGGGGAGTGGGTTCGTTGTATTCTCGAAAGTTTGGCATTGTTTTGTGATCAAGCCATTCGAAACCTTGCGCGATTGGCCAGGAGGAAGATCGAGCAGGTAGTGATTGTGGGGGGCGGTTCCCGCAATCAGCTTCTCAACCAGCTGACTGCGAATGCCACCGGACTGCCCGTGGTGGTGGGACCCGCTGAGGCCACTGTGATCGGGAACATTTTGGTCCAGATGGTGGGAAGAGGCGAGTTGGGTTCCTTCTCGGAAATCCGAAGCGTGGTTTCGAACTCCTGGCCGGTACAAGTATACGAACCTCAGGAGCAGGAGATATGGAATGAGAAGAGGGAGAGGTTGACTCTACCCCCCACCCCAGACCTCCCCCGCCAGTGGGAAGGGAGACAAACACACTAAAGTGTGAACAACAAACGGCTCCCTCCCCCCTGGCGGGGGAGGGTTGGGGTGGGGGGGAAGGTTGTTCATCAATCCAATAAGAAAGGACATCATGGAGAACCCTATCACAGAATTGGAACAGTGGTTCGATGCGGCGGTACGGGAAATGCAGCCC
>CAZORO010000627.1:0-3242 GCA_964581845.1 uncultured bacterium | reverse complement strand
GAGACGTAGCGAATAATCCACCACCACCTCACCTCCCAAGGCGGTGATCTGGAGTGTGTCCGAAAAACGCCAGATCTGAATGGGGTAGGGGTAGGAAGTGGGTTGATCACCTTTCTCCTTCAGCCTGTTTAACAATCGCGCCGCTGTCTGGCGAAGATATTCATTTCCACCCTTGATTTGATCGTCTAATTCCTTGCGGTATATCTGATAACGGAATGGAAGCGGGATTTCCTCAAAAACGGCATGGATCGGTCCATGGATCTCCGTGGCACGCTCGTGGAATGTCGCCATCACCGAATCGGCGAGATCCTCTCCATACTTCATTGCCAGTTCGATGGTTCGCCGTGGCATGGGATTCTGGTCTCCCCCACACCCGCTTACGAAGAGACTCACTACTCCAGGAATCCGTTCCTCCAAAGTCTTCTGAGCATATCCAGCGTAGTCTCCACTGAACTCGCAGAGATCCAGGACGGTGTTATGACACGCATAACCAAAGAGAACCGCTTTTACGGGTCCCTCTTTGCGATTTACTCTCAGAACTGGAACATCATGATCTGTAGGGCCAATCGGGTTGCATCCAATGATGACTCCATCATGGGTGTATTCACGGCGGTTGGCCGCGAAATCTGCTTTGCCAACCGACCACAGTACGGAACAGGCTTCCAGGTCTTGTAACGCTTGACCCGCCGAATGAACGACATGCTCAACTAATTGATCTGTGTACTGCTTCACCAAGGTCATCTGTTCCTGGTCCAGGTTATACATGTCAATTAGGCTATCTCCAACTACTGGACCACTATGAGTATGCGAGGAGGTGAGCATCAAACGTTCACGCGGGATTCCGAATTTCTCTTTTACCCTCCTTGCAATCTGCGTGGCCATGCCACGCGTGAATCCCAGAATGTCCGTGGTCACAAGAACGAATTTCTTTCCGTCTTCATCTTCAATGGCCAAGGCCTTCGCGAAGAGGTCACAGAGTGTTCCCTGGGAAGGACGGTCCCGGTGGGCGTATCCGGCCAGCCACATGCTGTGTTCAGGGGTGATAAGTACTCTTCCAACACCGGCTTTCATCTCAAGAAGTTCCTCCTGGGATATAAATTTGATGGCAAATGGAAATAACTCATCACAAAATAGATTTAATCCTTTTTTAATACAATAGGGACAGAATAATCTAGGATTAAGGATACTTCTGAATATTCTTTCGCTTCGAATCGAGAAACCATAAAAAATATCCTAGCAAGGCCAGGAAAAGGCCGACGATAAGACTGAGCCACCCTTCTGAAAGCGAGACCGTGGCGAGAATAAGAATGAAGAGAATCAATCCGAGTGTTCCTATGGAATAGCCAATGACAGGAATTGGCGATATCCCTTCATCATTTTTTACTGAATCAGCTGTTTGAGTAACTGGTTCTGCATTCATCGAGGTAAAGAAGTCTGCGATCTTTTCCGCCTCACGGCCTGATACCGGTACGAGCATGGTACCCAGAACAATACCGGTTAAAGACGCTCCGATAGTAGTGGGAATCATGTACTGATTGTCCTTAAGGAAAGAGCATGTGTCAAAGAACTGGCTGAGGATAAATGCGGTGAGACCAGCGGCGATTCCCAAAACCAGCCCCAGGAGACCTCCTGCGTTGGATACCTTTTGGGTCACCAGGCCTGCAAGCATGGGAACCGCGATAGGGGGAAGGAAGACAGAGAAGACCTTAACCATCACATCGAAGAGGTTCCGTCCATCTGGATTCATCCAGACGATAAAGGCAACGGCAAAGCAGCAGATTCCCACGATTACAGTGGTGATCCGGCCTACAAGCAAAAGCTTGCCGGTCGATGCTTTGGGATCCACATGCCGTAAGTACACATCACTGGTCATGACAGACGCAATCGCGTTGTATTCCCCGGAAAGAGTTGACATTGTCGCGGCAAACATCGCTGAGATCAGCATTCCAATCATTCCCACGGGTAATAAATCCTTGCAGATCATTCCATAGACTTGCTCAGTCTGGGTTTCACTGAGATCCGGGTAGAAAACCTTTGCCGCCATTGCTGGAAGATACATCATGGGTGTTACAATGAAATGGAGGAATGCAACGAGATATCCGACCTTTTTTGCGTCTTTATCTGTTGCCACCGAGTAATAGCGTTGGACCAGGGACCAGGAGGAGCTGTAATTAAGAGCAAGAAGAACCACCCATGCGATCAGGTACCCCACCGTAAAGGTCTCATTTGTCAGGTTAAAAAACCCCTTGGGAGTTTTTTCGAATAGTCCGGCCACACCGCCAACCTGGGAAAGGGCAAGCGGAAGAAGGATGACTACCGCTACAAGCATGATAATCGCCTGGACAAAATCAGTAACCACAACAGCCCACAACCCACCCAGCACGGTGTACATAAAGACGATGATTCCTGAGAAGAGGATAAAGGCCATAGTTGAGTCCTCTCCAAAGCCCAGAACACTGGAGACCAAGCTGCCAATGACGAAGAGTTTAAGTCCGTTGTCGATAATGCGGAGTGGAATGTTCAGCCAGACCAGTCCCTGCCGCATCAATACACCAAAACGTCCTTCGACAAATTCGAGGGGACTGGTTTTAACTGCCCTTCTCCATGGGCAAGCGAAAAAGTGTGCACTTATAATTGCCCCCAAAGATGCCATCCAGCTTACTGTGATCGCCACCCAGCCGTGCTTGTATGCCAGTTGGGAGTAGATCACAAAGGCAAAAGCACTGAATGAAGTCATGTAAAAAGAAAAACCCGAAAGCCACCAAGGAACACGGCTTCCTCCTCCGAAGAACTCGTGAAGACTTTTCACCTTACGGGAAAAGTGCACCCCGATGGAAAGCATGATCAGGAAATATGCGGCCAGAAGGACGAGGTCAGCCACATGGAGACTTGCTTGTGAGGTATTCATGGGTCTGGAATGGTGTAGTGAACTGAACACTGACCTTTCACGTTGACAGGTAGAAATATATGAAACATAACTTTCTCTATTGAAACTTTAATGAAGGGGATAGTAAACCCTCCAAGTAAGCATTGTCAAGAACTTTCTGCTACTTGATTGTGTGGGCAAAAGCAATGGTTCAGCCAACTTTGGATGAGAAGCTACTATGTACATCTAGAACCAGCCAGCCATGAGTGCCACCAAAGAAAGAAGGTGATAAGTTGATAAGCAATACATGAAGAGCCATTCTGGAGGATGCAGAATTTTCCAACTGGATCTGTAGCAGGACTCCTTCGGGGAGGTG
>CAZORO010000626.1:0-3256 GCA_964581845.1 uncultured bacterium | reverse complement strand
GTCCTGTCGGTGAACCCTGGATCCAGTTCAATATCCGTTATTATGTGGTCTGTATCATCTTCCTTGTTTTCGAGGTGGAGGTTCTCTTCATGCTGCCCTGGGCGGTGGTGTTCAACGCCTTCCGGGATGGCGGGCCGGCTCTGGAGAAAGCTGCGGGTGGATTGCCTCATCTCCAAGGCGCCAGTGGTGGATTAGCCTTCATTGAAATGCTGGTTTTCCTGCTCATTCTAGGTGTTGGTCTGGCTTATGTGTGGGCGAAAGGGCATCTAGAGTGGGTGTGGGATGTGAGCCAGCCAGCGGAGAATAAAGAGACACCGGTTAAGATTACCGGGACTTATGGGCGGTAAAAGCCCCTCGAATAATATGAGTAGCAATGGATTCCCGCCTTGGCGGGAATGAGGGTGCCCAAAGGGTATCATCCAGTGTGTCCTTCCCGTGAAAGCGGGAATCCAGGAGCGGCAATGGGAGTCTTGGAGCATCAATTCGAGGACAGCGTGATTTTCACCACGGCGGATCAGGTCATCAGTTGGGTGCGCGAGAGTTCCATTTGGCCGTTGACCTTTGGCTTGGCATGTTGCGCGATCGAGATGATGTCAACCGCCGCCTGCAAGTTCGACCTGGACCGCTTAGGCGCGGGAGTTTTCCGTGCCTCGCCACGGCAGTCGGATCTGATGATTGTCTCCGGCACCGTGACCAAGAAGATGGCTCCACGGCTCAAGTTGTTGTATGACCAGATGCCTGATCCCAAGTGGGTGATCGCCATGGGCAGCTGCGCGATAGGCGGAGGCCCTTACTTTATTCATGGTTACCATGTGGTTAAAGGGGTGGATCTGATTGTACCGGTGGATGTGTATGTGCCCGGTTGCCCGCCACGCCCGGAGACCCTGATCGCGGGGATACTTGAGCTGCAAAAGAAGATTGAGGAAACACCGACCTTGTGCCGCCCCAGCGCGGCCTGAGTCTGTGAAAGGAGCGGAGATTGCCGTCCAGTTCATTGAAAAGCGAACGCATGTTGATCTCGATGGGTCCGCAGCACCCATCGACTCATGGTGTTCTACGTCTTCTGCTCCAGACCGATGGCGAAGTGATCGAGAAAGCAGAACCTTATCTTGGGTATCTGCACCGTTGCGCCGAGAAGATCGGTGAGAACCTCACCTATGTTCAGTACACCCCCTACACCGACCGGCTGGATTACCTTGCCTCGATGAATGAGAACTGGGCCTGGTGCCGGGCAGTCGAGACTCTCTGCGGGGTGAAGGTTCCCGAGCGTGCCGAATACATCCGTGTCATCGTGGGGGAGCTCAACCGGATCGCCAGCCACCTGCTGGCCCTCGGGACTCATGGTCTCGATACCGGCGCTTTCACCCCGTTCCTCCTGGCTTTCCGTGAACGCGAGCATGCGGTAGCCATCCTTGAAGCGATTTGCGGGGCACGTCTCACTTACAACTATGTCCGCATTGGCGGGGTGCTCTGGGACCTTCTTCCGGAACATATCGAGATGACTCTCAAGTTCATCAATCAGTTCGATGACCGCCTGGATGAGATCAATGACCTGCTCACCCACAACCACATCTTCATCCGGCGGACAGCGAATGTGGGGGTCGTGACTCCGGAACAGGCCGTCGAATATGGATATACGGGTCCCAACCTGCGCGCTTCGGGGATCGACTGGGATTTAAGACGGGATGAGCCTTACTCGGCCTATCCCGAATTGGATTTCGAGATCCCTGTCGGGAGAGGGATCAAGGGAACAGTAGGGGACTCCTGGGACCGTTACTGGGTCCGTTTCGAGGAAATGCGTCAATGCGCTCGCATGATCCGGCAAGCCATCGAGCAGCTGCCCGCCGGTCCGCACTGCGGACCGGTTCCCAAGGTGCTCAAGGCTCCCAAGGGACGCGAGGTGTATGTCCGCACCGAGAATCCGCGCGGCGAGCTGGCCTTCTACATTGTCAGCGAGGGCAAGAATATCCCCTACCGGGTCAAGGTCCGCGCCCCGGCTTTTGTAAGCCTGTGTATCATCGAGGACTTGTGGACCAACGTGTTTGTCGCTGACATGGTAGCCGCGGTCGGCAGTCTCGACATCGTCATGGGGCAGGTGGACCGTTAAATCATGTATTCGAAGCTCTATGATATCCTCCAATCCTCCATTGAGTTCCTTTTGAACATTCCCTTCTGGGTGTTTGGAGCGCATGTACCGGACTGGCTGGTTTTCATCTGTGTCAGCCTGGTGTTGGGTGGGGTGTGTGTACTGGGTTTTGTTTCGATTCTGGCCATGGCGTCGGTGTGGGCGGAAAGAAAGGTTTCAGCTTATATGCAGGCACGTTATGGGCCGATGGAGGTCGGGGCCTATCATGGCTGGCTGCAGACAGTAGCCGATGCGATGAAGCTCCTGCTCAAGGAGGACATTATCCCCGCCGCCTCGGACAAGGCCCTCTTCCTGATTGCACCCATTCTGGTATTCACCGGTTCGCTCCTCTCCTATGTGGTGATCCCCTTTGGTCCTTACCTCAAAGTGGCGGATCTGGACTTGGGAGTCTTCTACATCCTGGCTACCTCGGCGCTGGTGGTGGTGGGAACCATCGCGGCGGGCTGGGCCTCCTTCAACAAGTGGTCCATCTATGGCTCCATGCGCGCCGCCTCGCAGTATATCAGCTATGAAATTCCCACCGCGCTCCACTTGCTGCCCGCGATTCTCATGGCGGGCTCGCTCAACATGTCGGTCATCGCCGATAGTCAGACCTACTACCTGGGTGACCCCAACCAGCCCTTTTACAAGGACTTCAGCTTCCTCAACTGGTCGGTTTGGCCCTGGATCAACCCCTTCGCCACCGCTTCCTTCATCATGTACTACGTCGCCAGCTTGGCGGAGACTCAGCGAACCCCCTTCGATCTGGCCGAATCCGAGTCGGAGTTGGTGGCGGGAAGCCACACGGAATTTTCGGGTATCCGCTGGTCGTTCTTCTTCCTGGCGGAGTATGCCGACATGTTCGTAGTCTCGGCCCTGGGAACCGTGGTCTTCTTGGGTGGGTGGCATGGAATCCCGCTGATTCCACCCCTGCCCGAGTTCCTGCTCAAGAGCCTGTTCCTCATGTTCGTGGCCATCTGGCTGCGTTGGACCCTGCCGCGTTTGCGTGTCGATCAACTGACCTATGTTTGCTGGAAGGTTTTGCTTCCCTTTGGGTTTGTGACCGTGTTGGGGACTGCCTTCTGGCAGCTTTATTTCACACGCCGCCCGGCGGGATATGTGGCGGGGATC
>CAZORO010000625.1:0-3264 GCA_964581845.1 uncultured bacterium | reverse complement strand
CCCAAACATTTATGCAGGGCAAAAAATAAATGTTTGGGTATGTTTTGGGGGTTTTCCAGAGCCTGTTTCCAACGTTTGCGTGTTGGAAAACCTGGCCCCGTGGATCCATGTGATCGGTCATGAATTCACGGGGCCTTCTTTTTGGATTTCGTGATCAATAAGCTGGATAGAATTTCCCTGTGGCCGGATCTACAAATCCTCCCGGAACTCTCGTGACGGAACCGGAGGGTCCTCTTGTGGCGTCCATTTCCATCTGCATGCGTCTGTTCTCGTTCTGGAGCCTCCTGATCTCGTCGGCTTGCCTGGATGCATTGACGTCTGCCATGGAGCCTCCGTTTTGAATGAGTTACTGTTCGTGCTGATAACGCTCTCGGCGTATCTGATCCTGGCGTTGCAGTGCCTGTTCACGTCTTTCGTCATAGTTGCCGTACCGACTGCTGTCAGCCCAGGCTGATGCCAACGAGGCCATCACCATGAGGCCAATCACCATCAAACCAATTCCAACCATCCTGAATCTCATTGTGCATTCCTCCTAGGTTTAAGGGTGAAAAGAAGCTGTTTGATAACCCATTGATTCGATATCGGAAATTTCGTCAGATTCCATTAAAGAGGAGTTTTTGATGGGAACAATGATCTATATCTCCACTGAAACGCTCAGGCGCAATTCGGTCAATCGCAGGGACATCGCCATCCTTCAGTCCATTCTTGCAGGCCGTGGTTTTCTAGGGTGGGACATCGACGGTGTGTTCGGTCCAGTAACAGAGAGGGCAGTTAAGGCATTTCAGGCGAAAGAAGGCCTTATCCAGGATGGGGTGGTCGGACCTCTCACCTGGGCCCGCCTCTCAGATGTCCAAGGCGACCGGGGCGAGGATCCGTTTGAAGGTGCCGTGCTTCAAAATCCTCCTAGGCTTTCCGATTCAGACTACCTGGAAGCAGCATCGTTGCTTGGGATTGATGTGGCGATCATCAAGTCCGTCACCGAAGTGGAATCTTCGGGCAATGGGTTTCTCCCATCCGGGCGGCCGAAGATCCTCTTCGAGGGGCACGTGTTCTGGAAGGAACTGAAGAAAGTTGGGCTGGATCCCTCCGAACTTCAACCAGGGAATGAGGACATTCTCTACGAGAAATGGACCAGGAAGCATTATGTCTGGGGAGTCGGAGAGTATTCAAGGCTCAAGAGGGCCATGGCGATCCACGAGATTGCCGCGCTCAAGTCGGCGAGTTGGGGGCTCTTCCAGATCATGGGGTTCAACCATGCGAGTTGCGGTTTCGACAACGTCTATGACTTTGTAACAGCCATGTACAAGTCAGAGAGGGAGCATCTCCTGGCGTTCTGCAATTTTCTCATCTCTACCATCTCCTACGGGAAACCACTTGTTCAGTATCTGAGAGACGAGGACTGGTCCGGTTTCGCGATAGGATACAACGGTCCTGAATTTGTCAGCAACAGGTATGACACGCGCCTTGAGGCAGCTTACACAAAATATCAGGATGGAAGGGGAATAGAGTCATGAAATTGCACTTCGAGGTGGGCACTATAGACGTCAATGAGAACACTTCCGCATGGGGACCCCATCGATTCAACCTGAGGCCTCAACTGCCTAACCCGAATGGAGACCCAATTAAAACAGTAGTTGTCAGCTCCTTCTTGGATGGTGAGGAAAGCACCGATGAATTGATTGCCAAATTTAAGCTCGTCGAGGGTTCAACAAACATGGTGGATGTGTGGTTCAACTGGCCAGGAACCGATTTTATAGGCCAGCACGTGCTTCAATTTAATGTGACATTGGAAAGCGAAGGAACGAACAGTTTTTATTATGGGTATGTGGATGCCCAATTGGAGGTTGTCGTGAGGAGTGAACCCGATCCATCACCGTGAGGCTCAATTCGGTTGGACGTGCTGAGGTTTTAGTGAATAAAGCCAAAATGGCAGAATGAGTGGCAGAGTAATGAATAGTGAACCATTGGTTTGCTTAGTAACACTCTGCTTTAACTCATTAATCTTCGCTCTCTTTTTTATGAACTACTTTCCCGATTGGTACGGATCCCAGTCGCATCCCCAAATCTCGCTATTGAGCGGCAGTTTGTACTCTCTCCTCTCCGCGTAAGCAGGATATCTTCTATGAACGCCCTCTCCAGGAAACATGCTGACAGGGAATTTCGGTGCAAGCAGCCCATGTTCCCGTGCTTCGCGTTCCAGCCATTCCCGGTCATCGGGATGCGCTATGGAAATCAATGCACTGGCCCTCTCATAGCCGCTCAAACCCCTCAGATTCACGATGCCATACTCGGTGCACACGTAGTTTGCAAACTGAGCTGGAACATCCACAGTCGATCCCTCGGGGAGGAAGGGCACGATCCTGGAAGTCCCGTGGTTGCTCCTTGACGTCATGGACGCCACACCTCTGCCACCCTTGGACATGGCACAGAAGCTGACAAACTGAAAATAACCGCCGGTGCTGGATATCGGCCGTTTCTGATAGAAACCCGCACATTGCTGTCCCAAGAGGTCCACCGCCACGCAGTTGTCTATGGCAATCATGTTGTCGATCCTGCTCAGTATCTGGAAGTTGTTTGTATATCCAACATCGTACACTGCCAGATGCTGGTTTCGATGAACCGTGTCGTAGTACCATTGCACATCCACAGGAAAGGCGAAAGTCCATACGCTCTTGCCCCGGTCGATTGTCTTATAGGCATTGGTAACCTGACCGGATTCGATCATAGAGATGAGACCATGGTTCAGCATCTCAGTGTGGATTCCGAGGTCCTTGAATCCCGCATCGGTCATGGCGGTGACACACGCCGAGGGGAGGGCGCCAATGCCAAGCTGAACGACATCACGGTCCCTCATGATACTCATAATGTGTTTGGCAATGGCCTGTTCTTCCGTCTTCGGCTTCATGCCTTTCTCGTTGATCTGCGGCCATTTGTACTTCTCGCAGTCCACCTCCACCCAATAGTCGATTTCATCGATGTGAATGGTATTGTAACGCCCCCCCTCCGCCCATGGGTAATCAAAGCGCACCTCAAAGACGATCTTTCTGGCTGTTTGCCTGAAGATGCTGACGTTGTTGGTGCCGTAGGACATGTTGAAGAAGCCGTGATTGTCGGGAGCCGTTGCCGCATTGAACCACCAATCCATCCCCCGGTTCTCCCGCGCGGCATTGATGAATCTGTAATGGTGGGCCCACATGCCATAAGCCCAACCCCATTGGGCCCAGTCACTCACCCTGTTCGTGTCTCTGGCCTTTCGGTTCCAGG
>CAZORO010000624.1:0-3265 GCA_964581845.1 uncultured bacterium | reverse complement strand
TGAATTGCGCGACCGGTCCAGCCTTCATGACAGATCACATCCGGACGCTCGCGGACCAATCGAACCGGTTCATCTCGTGTTACCCCAACGCGGGTCTACCCGATGTGGATGGGAACTACAACGAGACCCCGGAAATGATCGCCCTGGAACTGCGCCGTTTCGCGGAGGAGGGCTGGCTTAACATTGTGGGAGGCTGCTGTGGAACGACTCCAGATTATATCCGCGCTCTTCGTACGGAGCTAATTGGAATCCCTCCACGCCATCCCACTCAAGAACGTCCCGCCCGTCTCTCCGGAATTGATGTCCTTCAGTTAGATGACCCAACCCAAGGCCTGATCATTGTTGGAGAACGCACCAATGTGATCGGCTCCCGTGCCTTCAAACGCATGATCCGCGAGGGTGACTACAATCAGGCCTCCGAGATCGCCCGGCGCCAGGTCCGCGCGGGCGCCCACCTGATCGATATCTGCACCGCCGATCCGGATGGGGATGAGATGGCGGCCATGAAGAACCTCATCTCTCTTGTTGTCAAGAAGATTAAAACCCCCATCATGATTGACAGCACCGATCCCGCTGTGATCGAGGAGGCTCTGAAGCTCATTCAAGGCAAGTCGATCATCAACTCGGTGAACCTGGAGGATGGCGAGGAACGGTTCGAGAGCGTGGTTCCCCTGGCCCGCAAGTATGGAGCCGCGCTGGTGGTGGGCTGCATCGATGATGATGTCGTCCAGGGGATGGCGGTAACCCGGCAAAGGAAACTCGAGGTGGCGGAACGAAGCCACCAATTATTGACGGATAAGTATGGTGTCCCCGAGGAAGACTTGGTCTTCGACCCGCTGGTCTTTCCCTGCGCCACGGGGGATGAGAAGTACATCGGTTCCGCCGCCGAAACCATCGAGGGGGTCCGTTTGATTCACCAGCGTTTTCCCCGTTGCGGGATTGTCCTGGGCATCAGCAATGTCTCCTTTGGATTGCCCGAGGCGGGCAGGGAGGTGCTCAACTCGGTCTTCCTGCACCGCTGTGTGGAGGCCGGGCTGACCATGGCAATTGTCAACAGTGAAAAGCTGGTCCGTTTTACTCAGATTCCAGAGGATGAGCTGACTCTGGCCGAGGATCTCCTTTTTAACCGTAAGGAGGATGCGGTTGCGGCATTCGCGGCCAAGTTCCGTGACCGCCAATCCCAGGCCAAGGTCCATGAACGGCCCGCGTCGGTGGATGAGCGCCTGAAGCAGTATATCCTGGAGGGCAGCCGCGATGGCCTGATTGAGGACCTTGATCTCAAGCTCAAGGAAGCTCCACCTCTGGCCATCATCAATGGCCCCTTGATGGCCGGAATGGATGAGGTTGGGAGACTTTTCAACGATAACCAGCTCATTGTCGCGGAGGTGCTTCAATCGGCGGAGGCCATGAAGGCCGCGGTCTCGCATCTTGAGAAGTTCATGGACAAAGCGGATATCGAGACGCGCGGAAGGGTTCTGCTGGCGACTGTGAAAGGAGATGTCCATGATATCGGCAAGAACCTTGTGCAGATCATCTTCTCGAACAACGGGTATCTGGTCATCGATCTCGGAATTAAAGTGACACCTGAGAAGCTCATTGAGGCAGTCCGGGAATTTAACCCTGATATGGTGGGTCTCTCCGGTCTGCTGGTGAAGAGCGCCCAGCAGATGGTGGTGACCGCCACGGATCTCCAAGTGGCGGGGATACGTCTTCCTCTCCTTGTGGGCGGGGCGGCGCTTTCAAAGAAGTTTACGGATACCCGTATTCAAACCAAATACGAAGCCCCTGTCCTTTATGCCAAGGATGCGATGGAGGGATTGGATCTCGCTAACCGGCTCAGTTCACCAGAGCAGAGTCAGCGGATCCGTGAGGAACGGCGTCTGGTGCGAGACCAATCGCTCAGCGCTCCGGTAGCGGTACCTCCCCCGCGCGTGCGAACCAGCCGGAGAGGGCAGGGAATCTCGCATGATTATGTTCCGCCTGTTCCACCTGATTTGAAACGCCATTTGCTGGAAGGGATTTTCCTTGAGGAGGTGTGGCCCTATCTGAATCCTCAGATGCTCTATGGGAAACACCTCGGGCTGCGTGGGAATGTCGAGAAGCTCCTTGAGCGTGGAGATGAACAAGCGCTCCGTCTGCAGGATCAGATTCGCCAGCTGGAGGATGAGGTGCTGGCCAATGGTTGGATGCGCCCACGCGGAGTGTGGCAATTTTTCTGCGCGGTGGGCGAGGGGGACTCGGTGGTTCTTCTTGATGGAACGGGCCGGAAGGAGATCCAGCGTTTTACTTTTCCGCGTCAGGACTTTGGAGACCGGCTTTGCTTGTCTGACTTCGTTCTTCCAGCGGAAGATGGAAGGATTGATTCCATCGCGCTTTTTGTGGTTTCTTGTGGGGAGCTAGTGCGTGAACTGTATACACGCTGGAGGGATTGCGGGGAGTATCTCAAGAGCCATGCGATCCAAGCGCTGGCGGTCGAGAGCGCCGAGGCGCTGGCTGAATACCTTCATGAACGAATCCGGAGAATGTGGGGAATCAGCGATCCACCCGAGCTTTCCATTAAAGAGAAGCTGCGCGCCCATTATCGTGGGATCCGGGTCTCCTTTGGTTACCCCGCTTGTCCGAATCTGGAAGATCAGAGGATCTTGTGGGACCTGTTGCGCCCAGAGGAGATAGGGATCGAACTCACCGAGGAATACATGATGGAACCCGAGGCATCAGTGAGTGCTCTAGTCTTTCACCACCCTGAGGCGAGATACTTTTCCACCGGCGAGGTTCTGGAGGAGGTCAACGCTTAGGACCGGTTTCTCCCGCCCTGCTGAAAGCATCATCCCCCTATCTGGGAGGACAAGACGCTGTTTCCCAACACTGGTCAAGTTGAATCACCGCTGGATAGTCCTCTCATTGAGCGCAGGGGCTTGCTCTTCTTTTTTCTACTTTTTGTTGTGAGTTGCTATCCTGTTTTTAATTTAGAGGTGAATGAAAATCTCTACTCCTATCAGGCTGCCTCGTGGTTGAGGGGAAGACTGGACATCGATCAGTTCGGAACTGATGTGGTTGTGTTCAAAGACAGGCTGTATGTCCCCTTTCCTCCCTTTCCAGCCATCCTCTTGATACCTTTTATTTATTGCTTTGGAGAGGAAAGCATCAATCCGGTCCTGGTTGCCATCCTCCTGACCGCCGCCAATCTTTTGCTCCTTCAGTCAATTCTCAGGAAGTGCGGTCAGACTGGCTCCCGCCTAGTGTGGCTGGTGGCTGCATTTGTGTG
>CAZORO010000623.1:0-3289 GCA_964581845.1 uncultured bacterium | reverse complement strand
CAGTATCCATATCAGGTTCAATGAAGCCCAAGATCTCCCAATTCAATCCATCCTCTGACACAGCTTCACACAGTGCCCGGCTGGTCCAACCTGAATTGGGATCATTCCGCTTAGGCGGATACCCTGAGGGATCGGCATAACTGTAATAGGTGTTCCCCACACGGATCACATCCGGATTTGGCCAATTGATGATGAGCGGTTCAGTTCCAGCATGGATGATCTCAAAACCTTCTTTGCGCCCAAAGTCACCCGTGTTTTCAGCATAGCCCATACTCAATCCTTGGCTCGATTGCCAGTAATCGAACCAGAGTCTCCACTTCTCCTCATCCCACAGGAGGCTGGGACGGTGGTAATCCCCGGTCCAACCTACATCACTGGTGGCTTGTCTGACCTCGGGCGGTTCGATCAGGAGCGGTTGATCTGTTTTCTTCCAGGAGATTCCATCCTTGGAGGTGGCGCCCATGATGCACAAGAGCATCCCATCATTGTGTTTTTTCATTGGGCGGTAGTGGGGGAGGCTGGTGGAGCTATAAGCCATGTAATAGGTCCCATCCTTGAGAACCACGGAGGGATCGCCGATATGCCAAGCTCCATATTCGCGGTCCTCATCCGCCACAAGCACTGGAACCCATTCTTTGGAGTTCATGGTCTTGTCCCATTTTCCGTCCTTCGAGTATACCTCCCATACCAGTAGATCCTTGGAGCGTGCCAGATAGATGGAATCGCAGCCAGTAAATCCCGGATTGCAATCCTCCGAGGCCCAACCAAAGAACCACATACGGAAGGGATATTCCTTGTCTGGAACCTCGCGTACACAGGGCTGGTACATGTTACCGAAGTTCCATAGATGATTGTGGGTATTGCGTTCCCAGACGCTTTGAGATTGTACCTCACGATCGTATCCATTGTCGGGAGGTATCACCTCTGTTCCAAACACTAACAGAATCATCACCAAGATTGATTTCACCAAGTACATGAAAGGGCACCTCCTTCAGTTACCTTGGGCCTTAGAGAATCGCTTTTGGTGGAGGTTACTGTTCCGTTCTCGTTAGGACAACGGGCGGGCAGGTCTCTTCTCTTGATACCCTATTAAGGAGACTTATGATCTTCAGGCTACTACTTGGGCATCTTTGAGCGGTGAGTCTGATACGGAAAGGTTGCGGCAATGAAACATGGCAATTCAATCCAGTCTTTTTTTGTGATCATAGGGATCTTGGTTTTCCCCATCGTTGGAATCAGCGCTCAGACCGCCGGACCATTGGAATCGGTTCCACTCACTCAACCTGGGGTGAAATCCTCCATTAAAAGTGATCTTGATTTTCCTTTGGAAGAGGAGGGATTGGTGGCCCAAGGTGAATCACCAGGACCAGGGGGAGTTGTGGGGGGCTTGGACCTTGGCGCGATACTTGACCTCGCGTGCCGCCAAAGCCCCAGGCTTGCGGTCCAACGGGCCAAGCTGAACGCCTCCCAGATGCAGGCCCTTGCCACAGGATTACTCCCGAATCCAACTGTCGATGGAGGAGTTAAAAAGGTCTCGGGTGAGGACTCTGGACCCCTTCTCTCCATCAGCCAGGAGCTTCCAGTCAATGGTGCGCTGGGTCTGGAACGTCAAGCCGCGAACCTCGAATACAGTGCAAACCGTGCCGCCCTCTCTCGCGAGGTTCAGACCATCCTGAGCGAGGTTCAGACCGCATACATCCATTTATTAGCCACCCAGGAGATGAACCGTGTGGAGGAACATGGTGTTGAGGTGGCTGGCAGTTCTCTCAAGCTGGTATCAGAAACGCTCAAGGCTGGCCTGGTATCACCGCTTCCTTATCACCTGGCTCTTGCCGAGTACTCCAACGCACGCACTGCACATATGCTCGCACAGCGCGAGAGCCTCCTGGCACGTGAGGAATTGGCTGCCCTGCTTGGCATGAAGGGGGAGTCGCTTCCGTTGGTATCGGGTGATCTCAGACAGTCCCTTCTTCCGCCGGGGATGGATCCATCGCAAAGGAACCGGCGGGACCTTCAGGCCGCCAACTTGCGTGTCCAGGCCGCCCAGTCCTCAGTGGCCGCCGCTGACCGTGCACGCATTCCCAATCCAGTCATTGGTTATAGCCGCGAGGAAGCGGGAGATGGTACCGAGAACTTCTTCACCATCGGACTGGAGGTACCAGTCTTCAACAACAAACGTCCGGAGGTCTACCACCGTCAAGCCGAGCACCAAGCGGCGGTGAACGAGAAAAGCGCACTCGCCAAGAGCATTGATGCCGAGGTCGAGCAAGCGGCCATCCGTCTCGAAGCCAAGCGTGAGGCGGTTAGAATCTATGAAACCGAGGTCCAACCCTCCATCGAGAAGTCCCTTGTATCGGCTAACCTAGCCTTTCAAAGTGGTACGACTGATCTGAGCCTCCTCCTGCAAACCCAAACCCGTCTGATTGAGCATGAGCGCAACACCATCCGTTCTCTGGAGGAATTGCGCCAAGCCGAAATCGCATATCTGCTCGCGCTGGGCGCGGTAAGGGACCACTAGGACATCCCACACGGATACCGCTACAATCTCGCCATGCCAAGTTCTTCGGATGCTTGTCTCCGTACCACTGTCATTGGCATCATGACCAATGCCCTCCTCGCGGCTATTAAGGGGATTACGGGAATTGTCGGTCATTCTTATGCCCTGATCGCTGATGCCATTGAGTCGACTTCCGATATCGCCACTTCCTTGATTGTATATGGCGGCCTTCGTATCGCTGCGATACCGCCGGATGAAGACCATCCCTATGGTCATGGGAAGGCCGAGCCTCTGGCCGCCATGGTAGTTTCGTTTGCGCTGTTAACAGCGGCCGCGGCGATCATCATCCAGAGTATCCGTGAGATCATGACCCCCCACCATGCTCCCGCGCCTTTTACACTGGTGGTCCTGGCCTTGGTCATTATTATTAAGGAAACTCTCTTCCGCGTGGTGAACCGTGTGGGAAAAGAAGCAGGAAGCACCGCGGTCAAGACCGATGCCTGGCACCACCGAAGCGATGCGATTACCTCAGGAGCATGCTTTATTGGAATCGCCATCGCGCTCGCTGGGGGAGAGGGTTACGAGGCGGCGGATGATTGGGCCGCGTTGCTCGCCTCCGGGATCATTATTTTGAACGCTTTCCGCCTGTTCAAACCAGCCCTGGCCGAGGTGATGGATGCCACGGTTGACACCACCTTGGAGGCTCGTGTCCGGGAGATTGCGCTCCAAGTCAAAGGGGTTTCTGCCCTGGATGTCTGCATCGCCCGCAAGATGGGGTTGAATTACTATGTC
>CAZORO010000622.1:0-3290 GCA_964581845.1 uncultured bacterium | reverse complement strand
TGCCCAGGTGATCCGAGAAGAGTCCAACCGAGAGCTCCAGGTTCTCATGGCGGTAGATTGTTTTCGCCATCTGGATATGGGGTAGAGGCTGCCCGGACCGGACCAGACCCCAGGCATCCAACTCATTACGGAGAAACATTTGGTAGAGTGTCTGTTTGTCGGTCTGGAGCCGTGACTGCTCTTGCTCATAGGCCATCCGGCTCTCACACCAGAGTTGCTTCTCGGGAGTGTCGGCCAGCTGGAGCAGGCGGGCCAGCTCCTCAATATTCCGGTCAGCGCGGCCTTTCTCACGTCCAATAAGTTTGAAAATCTCACCCTGGAAATCGACCTTGACCGCATAAACCTTGACCTGCGAAGGAGGAGTCAGAATGAATATCAGGCCGGGGATGAGAGAAGTCACCTCGAGGTGGTCAACCATCTTTCCCTCGACCAGGGCATCGATCTCACCACCGGCAAGATCATTCAGCCAGAGTTTTCCCTTCTGCCAGACCACGCAGTTCCCTTGCGGAGCAGGTGCCTTGGGTGCTGACGCCTCGACCTCCACGAAGAGACGGAAATTCGCCCGTTCCGAACCTGTCAGGTCTGGACGGTCACGCCGGTCCCTGCCTTCATGAAGCGTCGGAACCTGCACCCGGTTGCCACCATCCTTGAAACTATGGAAAAAGTTGCCCGAAATCTCGTAATGCGATGGCAACAGATGGATGTTAGTAGGCCCATAGGCTTCAAGCACACGCCATTCCATATCCTTAGGGTATTTCCAACGGAGACGTTCACCTGGCTGAAGAGTACTTTCAGACATGGTGCGTTGCGTATACGTCCCACCCATTGGCTGGAATTCCATCTGGAGGTCACTGAGGTGCGTTGTGGATCTCTCAACCACGGGGGGAGCAGCTGAGGAGTCACTTTCCGGAATGAGCCGTTCAGAGCGGATCAATTCCCCTTCTCCACGTTCATACTCCGTTTCGGGGAGCGAGGGCGGAATCCGAGTCGGACGCGGAGGAATCAAGGTGGGTGTGGGTGCCGGAGGTGAGGCTTCCGGTTCTGGCAACGGTTCGAGCGCATCGGGTTTGAGCGGCTCGATGGTTTGGCCGATATCCGGTCCCTCAATGATGGAGCCTCCCACCGGCCTGTCGTCTTCTTTCTTGGGGATGAACTCAATCTTAAGACCAGAGTCCTCCTCAGCGAAAAGAGGAACGGGAAAGGCGAATACTAGGATCAGGGCAAAGCTCAGCCATCTCCTCACAATGCGTGATACTCCCTTCAAGTGCTTGGAAAGACCCAGCCTATTTGACCCAAAAAGTTCCATTCCCTCACATACGATGATAACCTGATAGGGCCTTTCAGGAAAAGGGAGAAGAGTAAAAACCTGAAAAAACGTAAAATTGAGGATTCCGTGATCACAACCCATCCGCCCACATTGATTGTCGTAGATGACGAAGAGGCTGTTCTTTACTCCTTCCGCAGGATGATGAACAAGGAGCCTTTCCACCTGGAGACCTTCTCAAATGGACGTGAAGCTCTGGATCGTGTCCGCCGGGGAGATGTCTCGGTGGTAGTCCTGGATGTCCGTTTGGGCGGCGATATGGAGGGAACCGAGCTTCTGCGCCACATCAAGGAGTACGATCCCAAGATTTCCGCCATCCTGATGACCGCCTATGCCTCCGCCAATACAGCCATCGAGGCCACACGTCATGGAGCTTACGAATATATTTTGAAACCCTTCGAGCCGAACACCATGCGCGACCTGATCCACCGTGCTCACCAGGCTCACGAGGCCATGTCCAAGGCGGTGTTCCTCGGAGAGGAGGAGAGACTCGGGGAGGTTGCAGGGGGAGATTGCATCATCGGCAATTCACCCGCGATGCAGGAGGTATACAAGCGTATCGGACGGGTTGCGCCCTCCACCGAGCCCGTGTTGATCCGTGGGGCGAGCGGGACGGGGAAGGAGCTGGTGGCGCGCGCGATTTACCAGTACTCGCTCCGCAAGGATGCCCTCTTTCTGCCGATCAACTGTGGAGCCATCCCGGAAAACCTTCTGGAGAGCGAGTTTTATGGCCATGAGAAGGGATCTTTCACCGGGGCTCATGAACGCAAGATCGGAAAATTTGAGCAGGCTGATGGTGGAACCGTTTTCCTTGATGAGATCGGCGAGATGCCGCTTGAGACACAAGTCACTCTACTTCGGTTTCTCGAGGACAAAGTGGTCACACGGGTTGGAGGTTCAAGCGGACGAAAGGTGGATGTCCGTATCCTCGCCGCCACCAACCGTCCTCTGGAGGATCTTGTAGCGGAGGGGGGATTCCGGAACGATCTGTATTACCGGTTGAATGTTTTTACAATCGACCTGCCAGCCCTTGCGGAACGACGTGAGGATATTCCCTTGTTGGCACGTTATTTCATCCAGAAGCATTCCCGTGCGAATGGCATCGAGGCTCCCGCCATCCTCCCCGAAACCCTGGAGGCTCTGGCAGCTCATGACTGGCCAGGCAATGTCCGGGAGCTTGAGAACACCATCCGCCGGGTACTCGTGCAATGCCGTGGCCATGCCATCACGCCGGATGACCTTGGACTGGGGGAAATGCGGGGGCTTCCTTCCGGGGAGACAGGTCAATGCGCTGGTATGGTCACCTTGGAAGAGCAACTCCGCACACGGTTAAAGAAGGCTCTTGCAGACCTTCTCGCGCAAGGTGGTTGTGCGCCGGTTCTTCCCGGTATCGAGAGCATCCTGATTCAAGAAGCCATTGATTTGACACATGGAAATCAGGTGCAGTCAGCGAAGATATTAGGAATGTCGCGGAATACGCTCAGAAAGCGGTTGCTAAGTGGCGAGGAGGAGAGATGACTATCCATACCTGGCACATTCGATTCGCAATTTGTCTGTTGACACTGATGATGACCTTGTCATGCCACGCCGGGGAGGATGGATACGAGGAACTCATCAAAAAGACTGAGGCAGTCCGGGGCCTATCCTTCAAGACTCCAGTTCCCTTCGAGCGTCTTACAAAGGAGCAATTAAGCGCTCTTCTTGTCAAGGAACTCGGGCGGCAATATCAGGCCGAGGACTGGAGGAATATCCGCGACAGCTTCGCCTTGCTGGGAGCGGTACCGAAGGAGCTTGACCTGGAGGATTTCTATAATGGCCTTCTGACCGAGCAGATAGGGGGTCTGTATGATCCCCACTCCAAGAAGATGCAGGTGGTGGGCAACCTGTCCCTCAAGGTGGCGCTCACTCAAATCATCCTTGAGCATGAGCTCACTCATGCGCTCACCGATCAACATTTTGATCTTCT
>CAZORO010000621.1:0-3291 GCA_964581845.1 uncultured bacterium | reverse complement strand
ACAGGGGAACCTTCCCCTACTGTTATGGACTCGAAGCAAACTCTAGGCACTATCCTGATAGTGGCTTTTCTTATCATTGGGACCTACTCAATGACAGGGAAACCGAGCGAGACCAAGGATGGGCGGATGGTCCTCAACCTGTGGCATCCCTGGGGGGGGCCAATTGGCGAGGAATTCCGGAATTTTATTGACCGTTATAATCAACAGAGCCAAGCCGCCTATGTGGACGCCCTATTCACCCCCAATGACCTTTCCGCGAACCAGAAGTTTTTCCTTTCGGTAGCAGGAGGTTCCCCCCCGGAAATCATCTTCGTGGATGGCCCCCAGATCGCTGAATGGGCGGCACGCGGCGCGCTGGAGCCAATTGATGATCTCATGGCGGAGTATGGAGTCTCCAACGCCGACTTCTGGGAACCCTGCGCCAAGCAGTGCCAATATCGTGGCAAGACTTTCGCCCTGACCTATTGCGCCGATCCCAATTTCGCGCTGGCTTGGAACAAGGACCTGTTCCGCGCTAAAGGTCTGGACCCGGAACGCGGCCCAAGAACCATCGCGGAGCTGGATGAGATGTCCGAAAAGCTCACCCAGTCGGATCAGCACGGCGATCTGGTGACGATCGGGAATATCCCCTGGCTGGTTTATGGAAGCGACAACTCGATGTTCACTTGGGGCTGGTGCTTTGGAGGAGAGTTCTATGATTCTGAGACCAACAAGATCACTTGTTACTCCCCCAAGGTTCTGGAGGCGCTCAAGTGGATGAACTCCTATGCGGAAAAATACGGAATCGTCAGAGTCACCGCTTTCACTCAATCCCAGCAGGGCTTCGGAACAGGTCCGTTGGATCCCTTCCTGACCGGAAAAGTGGGATTTCTCGTGGTCCATGTATCGGTGGTCAGGTTATACGCCAAGTATAAACCAGACCTTGATTATGGATTGTGCCCGCTACCCGGCCTGAAGGAGGGCGAGGAGGGAACCGGTTCCTGGGTTGGGGGCTGGGGGATCGGGATTCCCAAAGGGAGCGCGCGCCCGAAAGAGGCCTTCGAATTCATGAAGTGGCTGTGTACTTCCGAGGATGGAACACGATCGAGTTACCAGACCAGTGGTTCCTTTCCCGGATATGTCCATGCCCCGGTACTCCAGGATATTGAAAAGGAACCGAGGAAGGCGATCTTCCTTGATATACTGCGTAAAGCCAAGCATCAACGTCCGGTCATGCCGGCCCAGGCCTATTACATGGGAGCAATCCGCCGCGCGGTGGATTACACACTCAATGGGCTCAGGTCCCCTGAGGATGCTCTCAAGGAAGCCCAGGAACTCACCCAGAAAGAGCTCGAGCGTGTCGAGAGCCAGTACACGGCCGCGCAAGGAGAAAGCCCATCATGAAACGCAGCCAGTCGGATTTCATGTCGGGAGTGCTCTTCGTGCTACCTTACCTGGTGGGTCTGTTCATGTTCGCGATCTACCCCATCGGGATGTCTTTCTATTACAGCTTCACCCGTTATGACATCTTCTCGAAGCCGGAGTGGATCGGACTGGCGAATTACGCTGAGCTGTTTAAAGACCGTTTTTTCTGGACCTCCATTTACAACACCCTCTACTATACCTTCCTGTCTGTGCCATTGGGGATGGCCGTCGCCTTGCTCCTGGCACTCCTGCTGAATGTAAAGGTGGGGGGACAGTCGGTTTTCAGAACCATCTTCTTCTTGCCATCGATCACCCCCCTCGTGGCCGCCTCGTTGCTATGGCTGTGGATTTTCAATGCCCGTTTTGGCTTGTTGAACTCGGCGATAAAACCGGTCCTGGACAACCTCAACCAAGTAATGGGTTCCAGCTTGACTGCGCCTGGCTGGCTGGCCGATCCAGATTGGGCCAAGCCCGCCCTCATTTTAATGAGCCTGTGGGGAGTCGGTGGGACCATGGTGCTTTACCTGGCCGCTCTTCAGGATGTTCCACAAACCTTGTACGAGGTCGCGGAGTTGGATGGCGCGGGACCGCTTAGGAAATTCTCTTCAGTTACCTTGCCCATGATCTCGCCAGTTCTCTTTTTCACACTGGTCATGGGACTCATCGCGGCCTTCCAGGTTTTTCTCCAGGCTTATGTCATGACCGCGGGGGGACCGGGGGATTCCACCACCTTCTACTGCCTGTATCTCTTCAACAATGGATTTCTTTATTTCCGTTTGGGATATGCCTCCGCGATGGCATGGATTCTTTTCCTGCTGGTCATCACGGTCACCTTCCTGGTGTTCAGGACCACTGGACGGTATGTCTATTATGAAGGAGAATTAGCGTGAGACCACGTAGCTGGATGAGTGTGATTCTGGTATATACCGCTCTCCTGTTGTTGTCGGTGGTGTTCGCCTTCCCGATGGTGTGGCTCCTGGTAACCGCGCTCAAACCAGAGGAGCTGATCTTCCAGTATCCACCCGTGTGGATTTTCAATCCCACCCTGTTGCATGTGGATAAAGTCATTGCTGGGGATGTCTTTCACTTTAAAACATACCTGATGAACAGCTTGTTTGTATGTGAGATGACTATTCTGGGAATCATCTTGTCCTGCTCCCTGGCGGCTTACAGCCTGGCACACATCCCATGGCGGTTCCGTCAGACCCTCTTTGTGGTCATGCTTGCGACCATGATGCTGCCCGCGCAGGTGACCATGATCCCAATCTTTGTGCTCTTCAAGCAGTTAGGCTGGGTGAACTCATTTCTACCCCTGATTGTGCCCGCCTTTCTGGGAAGTCCCTTCTTCATCTTTTTGCTCAGGCAGTTCTTCCTCACAATTCCCAAGGACTTGATCGATGCCGCCACGGTGGATGGATGCGGGCATACACGCATCTGGTGGCAGGTCATGATGCCACTCTCGAAGCCCGCGTTGGCCACGGTGGGGCTTTTCGCTTTCCTGGGTGCCTGGAATGATTTCATGGGGCCATTGATTTACTTGCTCGATGAAAACCGTTACACCCTCTCGCTTGCCCTGGCCATGTTTCGAAATCAATACGACACTCAATACGGCCCGATGATGGCTGCCAGCGCGATCATGACCCTGCCGATCATTGTGCTGTTCTTCTTCACCCAGAGAACTTTCATCCAGGGGGTCAAGATGACAGGGTTGAAAGCGTAAACAACCCCACCCACCCCGACCCTCTCCCACGAGGTGGGAGTTGGGGGGGAATGCGACTCACCTCTTCTTATATGCAGCCACATACGGCACAGCCCACTCATTGCCCTCATAGAATCCGATGCGTTCGTAATGTTGGTTGACCCACTCCCATTCCTGATCGACAGGCC
>CAZORO010000620.1:0-3297 GCA_964581845.1 uncultured bacterium | reverse complement strand
GGTAGTTTCTTGGTGATCTCCTCCATGGCTTGCATCGCCTCTCCAGAACTGTGTCCCGGCGCTGGTTCACCTTGGATGTTGAGAGAGGGGAAACCATTGAACCGTTCCAGACGGGGTGACCCCGTCACCCAGTGGGTGGAGGCAATCGAGGTAAACGGTGTCATCTTCCCAGCCGTGTTGCGTATATACAACTTCTCCAGATCCTTGGGCAACATCCGGTAAGGGGCATCGGCCTGAACATAGACCCGCTTGACACGTCCGGCTTGGATGAAGTCGTTGACATAGGAGCCACCAAAGGCAGCCGAAATAGTGCTGTGGATCGAGGTGATGGGCAGACCTAAAGCTCCGGCTTTGTCCCAATCGATGTCCACCCTGTATTCGGGTACATCCTCCATGCCGTTGGGACGGACTTTGACTAACCTGGGATCCTCCGCCGCCATACCAAGGAATTGGTTCCGAGCATCCATCAAGGCGTTATGGCCAAGTCCTCCACGGTCCATCAATTGAAAATCAACACCCAAAGCATTGCCCAATTCCACGACGGGGGGGGGTGGAAAGGCGAAGAACATGGACTTGCGAAAGTCTGAAAAAGCCCCCATGGCCCGTCCAGCGATAGCTTGTGCCCGAAGATCCGGCCGTTCGCGGAGCTTCCAATCCTTGAGCTTCGCGAAAACCATGCCGTTGTTCTGTGCCCTTCCAGAGAAGCCAATCCCGGCAATGGTTAAAACAGACTCCACCGCCTCGGTCTCTTTCTCCATAAAGTGGCGCCCAATCTCAGAGGCGACTTCCAATGTCTGTTCTTGGGTAGCACCGGTTGGCATGAGTATCTGACAAAGGAGGATTCCCTGGTCCTCATCCGGAAGAAAACCAGTGGGTAACCGCAGAAACAGGATTCCAATCACAACAACGAGGATGATATATACGAACAAATAACGCAGTTTTTTAGCAAGAGAGTGACCAACCACCGTGACATACATATCCCTAAACCGGAAAAAGACTCGGTCAAACCACAGGAAAAATGGACGGAAGAGGAAAAAGGCGCTCTCCGCTGGCTCATGTCCAGCAGGCACCGGTTTGAGAAGTGAGGCGCACAAAACAGGTGTCAAGATCAAAGCCACTAGCACCGAGAGGAGCATCGAGGCAATGACGGTGACGGAGAACTGACGATAGATCACACCAGTCGAGCCACTAAAGAAGGCCATTGGTGTGAACACCGCCGATAGAACCAATCCTATGCCAATAAGAGCGCTGGTGATCTGATCCATGGACTTGGCAGTGGCCTCGCGGGGTGGAAGACCCTCGGTCGACATGATCCGTTCAACATTCTCCACCACCACAATGGCATCATCCACCAGGAGACCAATCGCCAACACCATGGCGAACATGGTCAGCATGTTGATGGAAAAACCGAAATAACCCAGCACGGCGAAGGTTCCCAAGAGCACGACTGGTACAGCGATGGTGGGAATCAGGGTGGCCCGGATATTCCCCATGAACAGCCACATGACAAGGAAAACCAGGAAGATGGCCTCAAACAAGGTTTTCACCACTTCCTCGATGGCCACACGGATGAAGGGAGTGGTGTCGTAGGGATAAATCACCTTCATACCGGCTGGAAAGAAATGGCTCAGCTCCTCCATTTTGGCCTTGACATTATCGGCGGTTTCCAGCGCATTGGCCCCTGGGGCCTGACGGATGGCCATTGCAGCAGTGGGTTTTCCATTGAAGAAGGCCTTGACATCGTAGGATTCAGTCCCCAATTCAGTCCTTCCTACATCTTTGACACGTACGATGGAGCCATCCGGATTCGTATGCAGTGGAACATTGGCGAATTCCGCCGGTGTCTGGAGGAGGTTCTGTACGATAATGGAAGCATTGAGCCGTTGACCTTTCACCGCGGGTGTTCCGCCTAGCTGGCCAGCGGATATTTCCACGTTATAAGTCTGCAGCCCTCTAATCACATCGTCGACTGTTAAGTGGTAATTGGTCAGTTTGTCTGGGTCTAGCCAAATCCGCATCGCGTATTGAGAGCCAAAATTCGTTACTTCACCGACACCTGGTACACGCGCCAGGACCTTCTCCAAATTGGATTGGGCATAGTCCCTCAGGTCGTCTCCATCCATGCTGCCGTCTTCCGAGATCAGACCCACGATAATCAAGTAATTCCTGGTGGATTTATTCACCGAAACACCCGCACGTTGAACGACTTCGGGTAGGCTGGACATGGCAAGTTGGAGTTTGTTCTGTACCTTAGCCCAAGCCAAATCAGGGTCAGTCCCCGCCCTGAAGGTCAACTCAACACGTGAAGTTCCCGCCGAATCACTCGTGCTGGCAAGGTATAACATGTCTTCAAAACCAGTCATCTTTTGCTCGATGATCTGGGTCACGCTGTTTTCCACTGTCTCTGCTGATGCGCCTGGATAAAAGGAATCAATCGCAATGGAGGGTGGAGCGATGGGGGGATACTGCGATATGGGTAGCAGATAAATGGCCAATCCGCCCAGCACCATCATCATGATGGCGATAACCCAGGCGAAGACTGGCCTGTCAAGAAAGAATTTGGAAAGCATCCCTTGCGCCTTTCAGTTCGAGTTTGCGACTGGTGGGGAACCAGGAGTGGATTTTCCGCCCTCCTTGGGGCTGGGTTCAAATGGGACCTCTTTTACGGACGCGCCAGGACGGATTCTTTGAATCCCTTCGACAATCACATGATCGCCGGGAGTAAGTCCTGATGAGATAAGCCACTGGTCACCCATCGCCCGGTCAAGGTTCAGTGAACGTTGTTGAACCTTCCCCTCGCTATCGATGATATAGGCCATAGGATTCCCTTTGTGGTCGTGGGAAACGGCTTGTTGGGGAATGAGGATGGCTTGCTCATTGATTCCTTCTTGCCCAATGGCTCTGACAAACATCCCTGGTAACAGTGTTCCATCAGGATTGGGAACAACAATCCGCAAGATGACCGAGCCAGTTGTCGGATCCACGGTCACATCACGAAACTGGAACGACCCTTCCTGGGAATGTTCTGTGCCATCCTCCAAGATGATCTTGATCTTATTTGTTCCATCATCCTTGAGCCGGCCATCCGCCAAGTTGCGTTTCAAACGGATCAAGTCCACTGTGGATTGCGGTACATCCACATAGATGGGATCGAATTGTTGTATAGTCGCCAGAGGAATGGCCTGGTAAGCCGTGACGATGGCACCCTCGGTTACATTGGAACGTCCAATACGGCCAGAGATGGGGGATGTGATCCGGGTGTACCCGAGGTTGATTTTAGCTGTCTCCACTGCCGCT
>CAZORO010000619.1:0-3310 GCA_964581845.1 uncultured bacterium | reverse complement strand
CCCCCTTGCATCCAAGGCTCCCCGCCGATATAGTCCGCCTGTACCAAGTGCAGCGAATTGAAAGGGTTGAACATGTCCCGCGTTTGTGTTTTATCAGGTAAACGGCCACGTAGCGGCCAGAATGTCAGTCATGCCCATAATGTGACCAAACGGACTTTCAGTCCGAATCTTCAAAAGAAGCGCGTTATGATCAATGGGAAGAACGTACGGATTCTCGTCAGCACACGAGCTTTGCGTTCACTCACCCGGGGGAAGACCAAGAACCTGGCGGTCTGATCCTACGCTCAATATGTTAGGGGGACAGGGCAGCCTCGCCGATCTTCTTCGAGGAGCACGCGGAGCTGCCCTGTTTGTGTTTAGTATTCGAACTTTTCTGGCCTCACTCCTCCTGTTGATTCACGTCCCGCTTGTTTCCCCTGCGGCTCCCATCCCGGCTTTCCCAGAGGCCGAGGGATTCGGGATGTACACCCAAGGGGGGCGCGGCGGGAGGGTCATCGCGGTCACCAACCTAGAGGACTCTGGACCTGGCAGCCTCCGTGCCGCGATTGAAACCAAAGGCCCCCGGATCGTAGTCTTCCGTGTCTCCGGCATCATCGACCTCAAGAAAGACTTAAAAGTCCGTGAGCCCTTCCTCACCATCGCGGGTCAGAGCGCTCCTGGGGATGGGATCTGTATCCGCAACTATGGCTTTGGGGTGAATGCCGATCAGGTCATCATCCGTTACTTGCGCTTCCGTGCTGGTGACACCATGCGCAAGCAAGTCGATCCCTTCAATATCGGCGAGGCCAGAGATGTCATCATCGACCACTGTTCGGCCTCCTGGGGCATCGATGAGACTCTCTCGGTGAATGGCGCCAAGAACGACGCCATCACGGTGCAGTGGTGTCTGATCTCCGAAAGCCTGAATGACTCCTATCACAAAAAGGGCAAGCATGGTTATGGTTCCTTGATCGTGGGAGCCAGCGGCGGCTACACCTTTCACCATAATGCCTATGTCCATCACAACAGCCGCAACCCCCGTCCCGGCGGCAAAGAGGGCGCTCTGGGGATTGTCTTCGATTTCCGCAACAATCTGATCTACAACTGGGGGCACCGTGCGGGTTACAACAGCCAGACCGCGCTCAAGATGAATTACATTGGAAACTACTTGAGGCCAGGCCCCTCCACCCAGGAATCCTCACGCAAGATGGCTTTCCTTGTGGGTGGCAAGGCCACACGGATGTTCATGCAAGGCAATGTCATTGAAGGTTTTCCTGAAGCCAGCCAGGATAACTGGCTCGCAGTCAAACCTTCCGAGGAATATCTGAGTCAAGAAGAACTCCAGACCATCGTTCGAGTCAATGAACCTTTCAAAGCTCTCCCCGTGAAGACTGACCCAGCGGAGACCGCTTACCAACGGATCCTGGAGGAGGTAGGCGCCACCAAACCGAAGAGGGATGCCGTGGATAACCGTCTGATCGAGGAAATCCAAAAAGGAACCGGCAAGATCATCAATTCCCAAAATGAAGTCGGTGGCTGGCCGGAATACCAGTCCACCGAGGCTCCCACCGATACTGACTCCGATGGAATGCCTGATGAGTGGGAAAGCGCGCATGGCTTGAATGTGAGAGAGACCGACGATGGTTCATCTGATAAGGACGGTGATGGTTACACGAACGTAGAGGAGTACCTTAACGGAACCAATCCCTTGGTTGCGGATCGTTAGAACAGAGGAGAGAGACCATGGATAAAGTCAGAGTCGGAATCATCGGTTCGGGTTTTGTGGCGGATATCCATGCCGCCTCCTTCAAAATGATCCCGGAGGGTGAGGTCATCGCGGTGGCTTCTCCCGCACCAGGCAAGGCGAAACATTTCGCGGAAGAGCGTGGAATTCCTCAAGCCTTCGAGGATTACCGGAGACTACTGGATCTCAAAGAGATCGAGTTGGTTACCTTGTGCATACCGAATTATCTTCATGCACAAGTAACTTGCGATACGGCTTCAGCGGGAAAGCATATCGTTTGCGAGAAACCATTGTGTATGAATCTCGAGGAAGCGGACCGGATGATCGCTGCCTGTCAAAAAGCCGGGGTGTTGCTGTTGTATGCCGAGGAGCTCTGTTTTGCTCCGAAGTATGTCAGAGCCAAGACACTGGTGGATGAAGGCGCGCTGGGGAAACCCTTCCTGGTCAAGCAGAGCGAAGAGCATTCCGGTCCGCATATGCCCTGGTTTTGGGATGTGGAGAAATCCGGAGGAGGGGTGCTGTTCGACATGGGTTGCCATTCTATCGAGTACGCCCGTTGGATCTTCGGCAAGCCAGCCGTGAAATCCGTGACAGCCCATTTGGGAACCTATGTTCAAGGCGCGAAGACACGGGGAGAGGATCACAGCTTCTGCATCGTCGAGTATGAAGGCGGACATGTGGGCATGGCCGAGAACAGCTGGGCCAAGCAGGGCGGGGTCGATGACCGTTGCGAGATCTATGGCTCGCGGGGATTTACCCGGGCCGACCTCCTGCGTGGCAACTCGCTCCTCACCTACAGTCAGGCTGGGTACGGCTACGCGGTCGAGAAGGCTGAGAGCACACGCGGGTACACCTTCACTATGTTCGAGGAGATTTGGAATTACGGCTTCCCCCAAGAGATGCGCCACTTCTGCCGTTGTGTCAGGGGCGAGGAGAAACCCATCGAGACAGGTGAGGATGGCCGCGAGGTGCTGAAGATCATCATGGCGGCCTATGAATCAGCGGGGACAGGCAGGCGGATCGAATGGCCGTATGAGCCAAATGGAGTGAAGAAACCGATCGATCTGTGGTTGTACAGATGACCACAATTGTCAACTAACATTTACCATTCAAGGTGTCTGTTTTTCAATGTCGGAGCACACCTCCCGTATATCGATTGAATGGATCAAAGAAAGGATTGGTAAAGATGAATACCTGATTACATATCACGCGGAAACAGAACGGAGGTATGACTCGCTTTCTATATTGGAGATTGAACAAGCATTGATTGATGGAGAAATCCTGGAAGAATATCCAGAAGACAAACGTGGTGTCTCTTGCCTCGTCTATGGAGAAGTGGATAACCGGCCTGTTCATGTAGTGTGTGGAAGGAATAGTGATGATTGGCTGGTCATTATCACTGTGTACATCCCAACACTACCGAAGTGGAAGAGCCCTTGGGAAAGGAATCGTTAATGAAACCCTACGGTGACTGCATTTACTGTGGTGGCGAGGTGATTGAGCGCCTGGAACGAGTAGACTACCGGGTGAAAGATGACCTATACATTTTGGAACGGGTTCCAACCGGCGTTTGCATTCAGTGTGGAG
>CAZORO010000618.1:0-3312 GCA_964581845.1 uncultured bacterium | reverse complement strand
AATTCGGCGGACGCACCCCGGCTTCGTTGTCGCCCCCAATGGTGGTCCCAGGGACCCTCCCCTTCAACCCCTTTGGAGTTTTAAGCGTGAGAGAAAAATAGGTGCCCGTGCTCCGTTCCCGGGATTCTCTTTCCGACTCCCTGTACCCCACATCGATGATCCAATCATGGAAGTCACGGCTGACAGCAATACGTCGCAGGCGGGTCATGCTGTCATCCAGGTCATAATGCTCCTGGTAACGTAATTTGTAACGTGTGGAAATGGTGATGTCAGCCGTGAAGGCAAGATCCTGTTCCGCTTCGTCAACATCCTCATCAAACTTGTACTCTGAATACGCCACACCCAGAGAGATGAGCTCAGTTGGCATCCAGGTGAGTGCGTTACGGAATGAACGAAGGTAGGACCCCTGAGGTTCATATTCGAGATACGAGGAGAAGGTGAGCCAATCGAAGGGAAGAATAAAAAGCTCAGCATAGACAGTCGAAAGTGGCTCTTCGCCCTCCTCGGTCTCAGTGAAATCCACAGCGGATGAGACAGTCCCAATCACCCAGTCCCGCGTCCGTCCACCCGCGCGGCGTGTCTGGTAACGGGATTCCAGGCGGAACTCGAAGCCGGCGAACTCATCGCGGATACTGTCCACTTCATCAATGTAGGGGAATCCAGGGCGATCCACGCGCGCGAGCTGATGAGAACGTATAATGGCTGGAGTAAGATTGGGATCAGAGGGATCTTCATCATCCGGGTTCATGTCCTCGAAATCCGAGCTGGGCAAACGCCCCAGTGCGGTCATACTCGGCTCGAACAGTAAACGGCGCTCCAGTCCCTGGATGGGATCATCAAACTTGAGGGCGCGGCGTGTTACGAACTCGACACCACCCGAGAAAATGCTCCGGAGCAAACCGTCATAATCTTCGATTAGCCTTTCTTGCACATCCTCTCCGCGGTGAGTCCAGATATGGGTCACGCGGGTAGCATCCGAGTAAGCGGCGCCCTCCAACGAGAGGAAGGGGATCACTGAAAGCTCCGTGAAGTCGAAGGGACGATTCACCTCGCCATAGATATCAGCCCTTTGGAATTCTTGGTGAATGTCCGCGTCGTAGTTTTCCGTGGGAGGAAGCATTTTTGGATTGATCCGGTCCACATTATCCACATCGGTGGTCTGGTTGGAGGCATAATTACCCGCCGAGAAACGCCAACGGTGGTAAATCTCGGTTCCTGTGAAAGGACGGCGCTTCGAGTCATAGACAATTTCCGGTTTGCGTTCATCCTCCGGCATGTCAAGCATGTTGAAATCCTCGATCCGCCGTTTGTAAATCGCCCGCCAGTTGCTGTTGGTAGTGCGGTGCGCGAGATTGATGAATGCATCCCGGTCCGAGGTAAGCTCATCCTCATCAAAGCCACGGATAATCTCTTCGGTACGATAATCTTCATCAAAGTCGGGATCGGAGAGCCGGCGTCCCTTCGCGGTAAGCGTCCACTCTGGGCCGAAGCGCTGGAAATGCTGAAAGGCTATCTTTCCGCGTGATCCCTCCGTGTCGGTACGAGCCAGGTCACTCTCGTTGAAGTCATCCTGTTGGTTGATGTAGTACCCGTGGATGTAACTGTCCGCCTCCGGCCGTTGGAGGTAGTTCCAGCGTGCTCCTACTCCCACACCCTGTTTTGTGAACCCATCCAGGAAAATCGTGCCACGTGCTAAGGGGTGGAGAACCTTGTCATAATGGAAGTAAAAGCGGTTGAGCAGGACAAAACCCTTGTCGCTGTCAAGTCCTGGTTGAAAAACATAGGCGAAGGGTTCCTTCCTGAGGGAGCGTGTGAGATAGGGGAAGTAGAAAATCGGGACTCGCAATACATGATAGACCGCGCCATACAGCCATACACGGATGTCCGGAACCACACGGAAGAAATCCGCCGCCAGATCGTAATGCGGCTCCGCGTATCCGCAAGCGGTTACCGTGCCATCATAGACTTCATAACTGTAAGCCTGAGACACCCTTGTCTTCTCACGGATATCGATCTCACGGATTTCGATCTTCCCTCCCGTGACCTGGATCTCTCCCGTGCGCATGTCGGCGTTGGTCAAGATCCCTCTGCGGGTGTCGATGTTGAATTCCAGGTGATCGCCGGTCAAAAGCTGGGGGCCGAGAGTGACACGTACCCTGCCGATAGCTGTGATCTGATTGGAAATCTCTTCAAAGGTAATCCGGTCTGCCATGAAGCTGGCTTCACCATAGAGGATGGAGGGACGGACCTTGCCATCGCTCGAGAAAGTAAAGAGGCTGTACTCCTTGCCCTGATAGGTGAATCGTTCAATATCCAAGGGGACAGGGGCGCCCACAGTGAACGGGAACGGGTAACTACTTTGGTTAGCCCAAACCAGACAGAACGCCACCGCCAAGGTCAAACGAACCATCCGCTCTCCCACCATGTGTAATAAAATAGAGTCCAACCTGAAAGGGGTCAAGCTAACCTTGGGATTTAACAGGGAATAGGTGAGGTCCGAAAAAAGCTTTATGAGCTCTTTTGGAAATCCTCATTCCCGCGAAGGCGGGAAACCTTCTCCTTCCCTCTGGGAGTATCTTTTGAGGTTATTGGGAAGGTCCCTGACGAACTCCGGTGAGATCCGGTGAAGTGAAAACAAGCGTTCCTCCTGGTACATGACGGTATCGAGGGGGGGAAGCTTCTCCAATACCAGATGCGCCTCCGGTCCAAGGTCCCCATAACGGCTGCTGATGATGGCGAATACTGACCTGTTGGAGAAGGAAATTTCCCTGAGCATCTTGAAATCGATCGGAAACAGTCCTTGGGGGATGGGCGGCCAGCCCTCTGGCCCTGGATGGTAAACCAGTGCATTGCATCCCGCCAAAAGAAGGATATCTCCCTCCCGTGCCACCTGGTTGAGCTTGGGATTGAGGCGGTGCATGGAGACGCCAAGATATTCCAAGTCAAATCCCTTCTCCCTCGCTCCAGTGATCCCGCCAATGAACGGTGAGAAGTACACCAGGTTGTAAGGATAGATCCGCACTGAGGGCAAGAGGATCAGTACTCCAATGGTTGCCAGGCAAATCCGCCGGAGCATTGGGCTGAGGTGTCGCCCCCATTTTCCAACCAGCCATTTCCACCAGTCTCCAATCTCTATGGCGCACAACAGCGCCATCGGGCCATAAGCGGGAAGGAGCAGACGTACCTCATCATATTTCGGGGCTTGGGGCATGGAACTGATGAGTAGAGGGAAGAGCATCCCCGCCCAGAGTAATACCTCCCACCTCACCCTCGCCCACCTCACCCTCGCCCACCTCACCCCCCTACCCCCCT
>CAZORO010000617.1:0-3341 GCA_964581845.1 uncultured bacterium | reverse complement strand
ACTCCAGATCATTGGCATGGAAAAATCTCCATCGATGCCATGGAAACCGACAAGCATGTTTATGTCGAAAAGCCAATGACCCATACGGTTGAGCAGGCCCTGGCTGTGCGGGATGCGGTCAAGCGGACTGGGAAAGTTCTTGAAGTGGGGCCTCAAGCCACCGGTGATGATTCCTTCTGGCTTGCCAATGAGGCCATTCGCGCCGGGCGGCTTGGGAAGGTGACTTGGGCCCATGCAACCTACAACCGTAATGCCAGGGTCTGCCTCTTCAATGAACACATGAAAATTGATCCCACGGCTGGTCCGGACAAGACCGGTGATGACTACATTGACTGGGACATGTGGCTGGGGCATGAGTGGGGCCTGGCGCCCAAGATCCCCTGGAATCCTGAGCATTTCTTTCGTTTCCGGAAATACTGGCCTTATAATGGAGGCGTTGCCACCGATCTCCTCTATCACAAACTCGCGCCCTTGCTTTTGGCGATCGCTGGACCGGATGGAGAGTACCCCAAACGAGTCTCAGCGGTTGGCGGTCTTTACATCGAAAAAGATGGCAGGGATATTCCCGACACTTTCCTGATGACGGCGGATTATGCCTCCGAGTTCTCCCTCTTCCTGGGCAGCACACTGACCAATGATGCTGGGATTCCCGACAGAATCTACGGCAAATTCGGGACGATGGACTTCGATAATGGGATTGTGCTTCGTTCCAATGGCGACTTTGGCGAGGAATTCAAGTCCAAGAATGAAGGTCAATCTGAGGTCCGCATGGCCAAACGGGAACGTAAGGATCTCAAGGGTGTCTTCCTGGATGCCATCCGCGAGGGAAAACCACTTGCCTGCAATGCCGGTCTGGGTGCGTCCACGATGGTCGCCATTAAAATGGCTGTCGAGTCCTTCCGGCAGGGCCGCATGCTTCATTGGGATGCTGAAAAAGAAGTAGTTTATACGGTGTAGTTGACGCGAATCCTGCATCAATGGGGCGATATGATGAAAAAACAAATCCTTAAGTCCATTGTTTTTGCTGTTTTGCTGGTGGTTCTTGGACACATCCCCGCTGGTGGACAAAATGCCTATACCAAAGAAGAACCAGCTATGGAGTGGATTTCTCTCTTTGATGGAAAAAGTCTGGATGGCTGGATGACCAGCGGTCAGAAGCCGAGTCTGGTACCCGTGGAGGACGGAGCGATAAATCCCCATGGCTGCGGTGACTACATGATGATTCATAACAGCATTTGGTCTGACTTTATTCTTTCTCTGGATTTTAAGATCAGTCCCAAATGTAATAGCGGCATTTTTATCCGGACTTATCCGCTTGATGCCGTACCGGGTTGGGATGTTGGGTACAATGGCATCGAGATGGCGATTGATGACACCACCACCGCTGGGTTTGTCGACACAGGTGCGATCTATGATCTCTCCAAACCAAGCCGGAATGCGATGAAGCCAGTGGGTGAATGGAATCATGTGGAAATCACCTGCGATGGTCCCATGATCTCTATTGTCCTGAATGGCGAGAAGGTGAACAGCATTAATCTGGATGAGTGGACTGAACCTGGCAAACGTCCCGATGGAACTGAACACAAATTCGGTAAGGTTATGGCTAGCCACCCCAGGAAGGGCTATATCGGTCTTCAGGATCATGGCAGCCCTTGCTGGTACCGGAACATCAAGATCCGTCCACTGCACTGATTTCATTTTCCAGGTGATCGAACAGATATGAAAGCCGCGTGTGTCGGACAGATGGTGGCGGATGTCATCGCCAAGGGGGTGAAACGGATCCCTGAAAAGGGGGTGGCCGACTTCATCGACTCAGTCACCCTGAAGACGGGCGGCTGCGCTCTCACTTGCGCGGTGGTCATGGATCGTCTGAAAGCGGATGTGGCCATCTTCGGTCTATTAGGAGAGGATCCGCAGGGCAAATTCATCCTCGATGCCATCAGGGGATCGGGGATTGATCTTCGTGGAGTGAGAATATCCTCGCGGGTTTCCACCACCACCTCGGTGATTGTCACCGATGCTCAAGGAGAAAGATCTTTTCTCTATGCCCCAGGGAGTGTGGAAGCTTTCAGCCTGGCCGATATCGATATGGAGCTTTTGGAGGCTTGTGACATCTGGCATTTTCCTGGAGTCTCCAAGCTGACTTCACTGGATTTGCGGGGTTTACTAGAACGTGGCAAGAAGCTGGGTAAGATCCTGACAATGGATACGGATTATGACGCAACCGGAAAATGGTATGAGAACATCGCTCCTTATCTGGAGTACCTCAATTATTTCTTGCCATCCTATGACGAAGCCCACCGGATTGCTGCATTGAGGGACCCGGGAGCGATCGCCAAGTTCTTCCTCGGTAAGGGAGTGGAGCACGTTGTTATCAAACTCGGGGCGGAAGGGTGTTTCGGGATGGATGCAAGAGGTTCTTTTGGAATCCCGGGATTTGCTGTTCCGTGTGTGGATACAACGGGAGCGGGGGACAGCTTTGTCGCTGGTTTCCTTTATGGTATCACGCATCAGTGGGATCTGAAGCGCTGCTGCCTATTCGCCAATGCCTGTGGGGCTCTTTCTGTAATGGAGATTGGCGCGGGTGGACACATCCGTGACTATGAGGGAGTCGAGGCATTCCTGGAAGAACAGAGTCTAGGTTGAGTAAACTGCATTCTATGGTGAATTCTTTCCCCAAACCCAGCCCTCCCCCGCAAGGGGGGAGGGCTGGGATGAGGTGGAAGGGACTGAAATAATGTTTAGGGCGTGTTGGAACCGCCACGATATGAAAGGGGCGGGAAGCCATGGTGGATGAATCCACGTTGAAGAATAGTCTGATTGAGGGACTCCAAGAGATTCCCATCATCGATGCTCATACGCACTTGATTGGTGGAAGCCTTGGCGCGCGGGGTTTGCATGACATCCTGCTCTATCACATGTCGATCAGCGACCTGTATGCCGCAGGCTGTCCAAGTGGAAAGCGTTTGACTGAATATCCGGGCCGGCCTGACAAACAGGAGGCTCATGCGCGTCTCAAGGAAGCCATCCCTTATCTGAAGCATGTCACCAACACCAGCACAAACTGGCTCATGCGGACAATCCTACGTGATCTCTATGATTGGGAAGAACCGGTTACAGAGAACAATTGGCTTCGTCTCGATGACAAGATCCGTGAGCGTTACAACGACCGTATGTGGCACCGTTCGCTACTCAGAAAACTGAATATCAAGCGGACCGGAACCGAGATCGCCAGGCGCGAGGAAGGCAAGGATGACGATATCCTTCAGTATGCGCTTGAATGGGCATTTTTCACACGTTGCCAGTGGGGTGAATACGACACGGCGCTGTATGAGCTTGAA
>CAZORO010000616.1:0-3347 GCA_964581845.1 uncultured bacterium | reverse complement strand
TATACGCATGAAGGACCCAGCCATCACCCATGAGGTGTGGAGCGGTTTTCTTGACCAGATGAGACAGGCAGCGGATCGGATTCCCGATGAAAACTCCCGGGACCTTTCTCTTTCGAGAATCGAGGAGATCCGTGCGGATACGGAGCCACTACTCCGTAGCGCCGAAAACCACCGGGCCTTTGCCAAGGCAAGGAGCCAGCTCGAGAAGATCCAAACAAGGATCTCAAGTGGAGAACTCACCCCAGCCACCGGCCAGGAAAGCATTCGAGCCTTTCTATCCACTCTGTCGGAGCTCCCAGAGGCTCCCACAAGAGAACAATTGGCAACCCAGGCTAATGAAATTGCCGCGAAATTGGCTCCCGAGCCACTTTCTGAAGCTGGAGTCGATGAGGACAGCCATAAAGAAGATGGGCCATCCGCTATCTTTCATCGCTTGATTCAGCCCTTCCTCGCCTCCAGGGCTGCTATGGGAGGGGCGATAGGAGTGGTACTCAGTGTGAGTGGCCTCCTTATTCTTTCAAGGCGGAAACGAAAAGCTGCCAAGGTCCAAAGTCCCAAACCCGTGATCTTGCCAAGACCTCAAGTAGAACCCCAGCCTGAGTTCGCTCCTCGGGGGAATGTGATCGCGTTCCCGGTTCGTACTCAAGCGGAACAGGTTCCCATCCCTGAGGAGCCGGCTTTGGTCCCCGGGCCGGAGGAGGAAACGATTTCATCTTTGGAGTTGGAGACTGAACAGGGATTTGGCGGGATGGAAGTACAATTCGATCAGGCACCAGCATGGACTGAGAGTCTTCCTGAAACGTTGGAACAGGAACCGCTTCTTGTTCCAAAAGATGTGGAGGAAACGCATAGCGGCTCATGTATCCAAGAGGAGCCTGAAATATCTCTCCCAGAGATCCTTGGAATCGAATCCGCTCCTGATTTCCTAGAGGCGGTGAAGGTTCCTGTTTCTCCTGAAATACCAGAGATGATTGATGAGACGGTGGAGATCCCGTGCATCGAATCTCCGGAAGAGACACCCGTTTTGGAGGAGATGGAACCACCATCCGTTATTCCAACTCCTCTTCCTGCCGTTGAGATCTTCCTTCCGCCGGCATGCGAGGACTGGCGGAGCCGGTTGGAAGGTCGTTGCGTGAATAATCCTGACTTGGAAGTCAGACTCAGGGAGAACCTGATCCTGGGAGAAGGCATGCCTGTGGAGTTGGTTTGCTTTGACCAGTACTACGCGGTTTCTTTACGGAGCGAGGAAGGGAGGACCAGGCTTATCCTTGTGGACCGTTTGTCCTCCTCGAAGGATTCCCAAACTGACATTGATTGCGGGATCGGTGCGGTGGCCATCAGTTTCCATTTGGGCCTGGTGTGGATTCTCAATCAGGAGAGCCTAAGGATCATAACACCTCAGGAGGGGGGATGGACCGAAGTGGGACACCTGGATCACCTCCAAACCTCCCTGCCGGATAATCCAGAGGAGTGGGTCCGTTACCTTCCTCCTGCCCTTATGTGGGCTGGAGAGGGATGTCTGGTAGGGCTCGAGAACAAATTTCATATCTACCGGCTCGAGAGAAATGGAGAGGTCCTCCAGATTGAATCCTTGGCCGAAACCGGCGTAAGGCAAATGATCTCTCCCGGTACACTGGCGGTATTACCCTTACCCGGTGAAATCGCATCCTTGTCTGGGGAAGGTGTCCTTACACTGACGAGATTATCGGGGGGAAATGAACCCCGTCATGTGAGTCTGATGGATTGCCATGGTGAGGCGGCTGTGGACTCTTTTTCAATCACGTTATCGGACCACCTTCTTTATCCGGCCATCAACAAGCAGGGCGCATCTTTCCTCAGACTCATATCCCTTTCCTCCCTGGAAGTGGTCAAGGATTCCGAATGTCTGCCATTGACTCCCCGGCGTGTGATACCCATCGAGGAGGGATACTTCTTGTTGGGAGATCACGCGGTCGCATTCCTGGATGAAATGGATCTAACTGTCAGCTGGACCTACCCATTAGAAAACAAGGTTCCCATGATGATGGATAGCTGCCACTCTCAACTTGCCCTGCTCGCGCATGAAGAGGAAGGAGATACGATTCTGGTTCTTGGCAAGAACTCCGGGGCCGATCTGTGGGATCTCACCCCTCAGGAGCATGGCCTTAAACGGGTTCAAGGGCTGGTTTTCAATGTCGACTGGACCCTTCTGCTGGGAGAAGATGAGATGGGCAGGGCGGTTCTCAAACTTTGCTGATTCCTAACGGTCGAACTCCTCACGGCGAGCAAGACCAAAGGTTCCCACAAGAAGTGCCCCTGCTGTTCCAGCCAGGCAGAAAAGAGACCATCCAAGACAAAGTCCCCAACTGGGGGGATGCAACTTTGAGAAGGACCAGTTCCCCCAATCCCAGATCCGTTCTCCCATCGCGGCAAGCGCCGGTTCCATGATCAGCCCAATATACAGCATACAGAACACAAGCGCGGTGAGCATGTAGAGAACACCCCCTGGCCCCAGCGAAATCTCCAGATGGTGCTCATACCGGAACCTTGGGAGCACTGCTCCGAATCCCACCGCCAGCCCTGAAAGGAGCAAAGTGGTCACGAGAGCCATGAGTACAGAGGTTGGCAGAGAGGTCTTGTCGAACTCGAGAATCCAGAAAGAAAGTACGGTCAAAAGAAGGGTAAGGATCAGGAGGGGTAGAGTCAGGAAAAGGAACTTGAGGAGCACCAGCCTCCATACGGGATATGGTGAGACTCTGATCAGCCAGAGCGCGGGCCCCTCCCAACTGATGGAGGGGAAGAGATACCGAGCTCCGATCGCGGCCTGGATAAAGGCGATCATGAATAGGTTGAGAAGGTAGTAAATCTCACGGAACTGATCACGGAAGGGGAGCATCTGCATGTTGAGGAGATAAAACCCAATCAGGGGAATCATCATGACCAACTGACTCCAGCGCGAAAGATCCCGTGTGAAAACCTTCATCTCCTTTAGGGCCATGGCGGAGTCTGGGCGGTTTAATCCAGGAAGATGGAACAGGCCGAAACGGAACCAGGTGCTTCTACCGATCCGTTTTCGGGGCAAACCATAGGATCTTGACCAGGTGCTGCGCAGGATGGGAACCGTGAGAAGACAGGAAACGGAGAAAAGAAACAGGGCGCCAAGGATTAAGTATGTTGAATATGTACGAAACTCTTCCATTTTCCCCCCCGGTAGCATGGAGTCAATCGCACGTACCAGCCAGCTGCTGGGAACCCATGACCAGTCTGGTAACCGGAACTCGGCGGCCCAGCGGATTAATTGGTCTGGTCTTTCGGCATTGAAGAAGACTGCCTCCACATGCAGCATCCTGAAGGCGAAGAGTCCTATC
>CAZORO010000615.1:0-3366 GCA_964581845.1 uncultured bacterium | reverse complement strand
ACCGGAAAAATCCAGTCCTCCCGGCTGGCTTCGCTGGCCTTGAAGATCTGCGAAGGAGCTTTTCTGTCATCAATCCACTCCTCAAAATCCTCCACCCTCAGGACCGTGAACTTCCTGCCCGCCTGTTTTCGCAGAAGCAACAGGCAGGTGTAATTCGTCGCGCCCGCGAAGACCTGCTGATCTCCAAAGTGCACGATTTCCGTAAGGTGACGTCCCTCCGCGAGGAGTCCACGCAACCCCTCACCATATTTTGCGTTAAAGAATTTATGTGGAAGGATCAAACCCACTCGCCCCGCTTGGTTCAGTAGCTGCAGCCCTTTCTCTACGAAGACGACATAGATATCATAATTCCCCTTCTTCGCGGAGACATAAGCCTCCTTGAAATATTCAACTTCTTGAGGCGCCCATTCCTTCATGGTTTGAATGCGGATGTAAGGTGGGTTTCCGACTATGGCATCGAATCCACCTGCCTTCATGATCTCTGGGAATTCACGGTTCCAGTCAAAAGCATTAATCCGGGCACGATCCTCCTCAGTGAATGATGAGATCAGTTTGCCTGTGTAGAACTCCGGTCCGATGAGAGAATTTCCGCATTTGATATTGCGTCCTAGATCAGGCAGCGCGCGTTCTTTGTAAAGTCTCAATTGATTCTGGAGGGTTTCCCCGCTCTCGCTCTCTAGCACCTTGAGGAGCAGGGAGAGCTTTGTGACTTCAACCGCTTGAGAATCGATATCCACTCCGAAAATGTTGTTCAGGAGGATGCGCCGCCTCTCTGCTGGGGTAATGCGCCATCCATTCGGATTCTCCTGTAATACCGTGCGGGAGGCGGTTCGGGCAGAAAAATTATTGGGAACTCGCGTGACTGCTGGATTGCGTCCCTTGGCCCATTTCTCCGGACCATCTTCCAAGTACCAGCGTAAGTGCCAATCCAAAAGGTACTGGTAGGCCACGATCAAAAATGAGCCTGATCCACAGGAAGGATCCAGAACCCGGATGCTTGCCGCCTGTACGGGAGTCTTACCCTCCAGGAGCGGTCCGAGTGTACCGTCGACCAAGTAATCGACAATGTGAGTTGGTGTGTAAAAAACACCTCCCGCTTTTCTGACCTCGGGTTTCTCCTCGACCCTCGCATGGTGCGCGGAAGTCAGGCGGATCACCTTGCCGAGGAATTGTTCATAGATCTGCCCAAGGATGTCGGCGGGAAGAACTGAAAACTCATAAGGACTCTCGGGGTAGTAAAGACTGTTTAGGATCTGCTTGAGTGGTTCATCGTCGATCCTGAGTCTCAGTGTGAGATCATCTGGTGGCTCATTGCGGCCGGGGTCTTTGCTGAAATGGAAGAGTCCGGAGTTGTATTTGTCATCCGAGGCGAAAAAGACTTGCCGTAGCTTCTCATAGGTCAGCGGGCCATCTGTAAGTTTACGGAGTTGTTCGTAAGGTTCAATGCCACGGTCCTCACAGATCCGAAGAAAAACCAGGCGGTCAATAATTCTTTGGACAGCGAAATTAAGGGCTGGCTGAGAGAGGTCAGTATTCCTTGTTGCGATGTCCCGCGCGAGAGAATCCCGCCACCCTTCAATTTCCGCAAGGAAGGCTTTATCGACCTCGGTGGTTCCACGCTTGCCTTTAACCTCTTGAACGAATCTATCAAAGGACCCTTTTAGGATCGCCTCGCGTGAAAAGACCCCCGTGATCCATTCCCACTTTTCTGTATATTCATGGAAAGTGCAATAGAAAATCCTCGCGGTGGATGCCTTGTCGGTCTTGGAGGGCTTGATCCGGCTATCATAAACCGCGAATTCCTCGAAGTCGGTCAGGATGGAAAGCCGCAATTTCGCGGACCAGGCATACCGCCGCAATTGAAAGGCGGAAGGAATTTCTTCCTTCACAAGAACCGAGGGCTTCTTGGCCTCGACAAAGAACTTGCGCGCTCCGCCGATCCGGAAACAGTAGTCGGGTGCCTCGATTCCACCGGAGGTGCGCAAAGTGTCTTCATGGATAACATCTTTGTACGCTTCAGCGTACCCTTGTTCGTTGTCTATGTCCCAACCCAGAAGCTTGAAAAAGGGGTCGAGAAACTCCCGCCGGAGTTGCGTCTCCTTATATTGACCCGAACGGTAAAATTCGATATCCCTTTCAAACCGTTCGGTCAGTTCTACCAGTTTGTCAGGTGCACTCATCCCTTCTCCCCCGTCTCAATTCCCAAGGACCGCATCAGACGCGAAAGATTCGGTTGCCGGACACCCAACCGTTTGGCGGCACGGGTTTGGTTGCCACGCTCGAGCATCAGGGCACGCCGCACCAAGCGGGCCTTGAATTCATCAACCGCCTCGGAAAGCGGCAGGTTCTCCAAATGGTCCCCTTTATCTGTCTCAAGCTTCCCGTGATCAGTCAGGAAATCCTCCTCGGAGAGCACATCTCCACGCGCCAAGACCACCGCCCGCTCCACCACATTGGCCAGTTGGCGTACATTCCCCGGCCAGGTGGATTGAACCAGTTTCTCCAGCGCGGCCGGGCTGACCTCCAGATCCGGAATCCCCAGGTCATGGCAGGTTTTCCGGATGAAATGATGGACCAGTGCAGGAACATCCTCGAGCCTCTCACGTAGTGGCGGGAGTTGGATCGAGACGACATTCAAACGGTAATAAAGGTCTTCACGGAACTTGCCGGATCCAACCGCCTCCTCGAGGTTCCGGTTGGTGGCGGCGATCACGCGGATGTCGGCCTGGATATCCCGTGTCCCGCCCACCCGCTGGAACTGGTGGTCCTGAAGGACCCGTAGGAGCTTGGTCTGGATATCAGGCCCGATATCCCCGATCTCATCCAGGAAGACACTGCCTTCCTCCGCGAGTTCGAACTTTCCCTTCTTTTGCGCGATGGCTCCGGTAAAAGCCCCCTTCTCATGCCCAAACAACTCACTCTCAAGAAGCTCAGGAGAAAGCGCCACCGTGTTGACCACCATGAATGGTTTCTGAGCCCGTGGACTCCAATTATGGATGGCGCGCGCGAAGACCTCCTTTCCGGTCCCACTCTCACCACGCAACAAAACAGTGGATTTAGTGCGGGCGACCCGTTGCGCGATATCCAGCACTCTTTGCATGGCTACCGATCCGCCGATGATGGTGCGGAACTGATTGCCGAGCTCCTGACGGTAGGCCTCCTTCTCGAGTTGGACACTTTCCAGGGTTTGGGCATTACGGAGCGCGACCGCTGCCTGGGAGGCGATCGCCTCGAAAAGACGTAGATCCTCCTCTTGGAATCCCTCGGGAGAACGGGCATTGATGGCCTCAATGGCTCCTAGGACTTGTCCGCGGAACTCCATGGGGACACACAGGACGGAGCGGGTGTGAAAGCCAACCTGACGGT
>CAZORO010000614.1:0-3369 GCA_964581845.1 uncultured bacterium | reverse complement strand
ATTTCGGCTGGGATGCCACTGTGGCGAACATGGTCTATGTCTGGACCGGCCTGACCCAAGCCCTTGGTTTGAAATATTACGCGATCCCAGGCATCCATGTTCCTGCCGAAACTGGCTTCCAATACCTTGAACCCTCGGTAGATCGGGCCTACATGGAGGCTGATGAATATGATGCACTCATCGAGGATCCGACGGGATATCTCTTTGGAACCTGGCTTCCGCGAGTCTCCAACGAGATGGTTCCCCTCGGTCAGCCGAGTACCTTTCGCAACAATCTGGCGTTGATGAAGACTGGTATGGCCATGCTTCGTTATTTTTTCGGGTTTGGAAGGCAGGGTGAGCTGCTCAAGAACGAGTGTGGGATTGTCTCCGCCATTTCTGGCATCCTTAAAGCCCCCTTCGACATCCTAGCCGACAAGCTGCGCGGGTATGTCGGATTGGTCATGGACCTGCGTGAGAGACCGGAGAAAGTCCTCGCGGCCTGCCAGGCCCTCATGCCTCACCTTCTCCATGTCGCTCTCTCCGGCGCGGATCCGGAGAAGAAGGTACCCATTACGATCTGGATGCACAGGGGATGTGTTCCTTTCATCTCTCATACCCAGTTTGACAAATTCTATTGGCCCACACTCCGTCCGATCATCGAGGCCATCTGGGCGCGTGGCCATCAAGTCCTGTTCTATGCCGAGGGGGATTGGAACAAGCATTTGAGCGTCTTCCTAGATCTCCCCCCAGGATCCATTGTTTACCATGCCGACCGGGGAAACATCTTCGAGATCCACAGTGTTCTGGGGCACAAATTCTGTCTGAGCGGCGGGATCCCAAACACACTCCTTGCTTTCGGTACCACTGAAAAAGTGCGGGATTGCTGCAAGAAGGTAATTGATGAGGTGGCCCCGGATGGCGGCTATATCCTGGATGCCAGCGCCATCATCCAGAACGACGCCAAGGTCGAAAATGTCCGTGAGATGACCGAGTTCACTCGGTCTTATGGGGTCTACCCCAATGGTGGTGATCCAGCCGTTGTTTCATTGGGGCCTCCCACTGCCTCATCCAATGGAAAGCCTCAATTCGTTAACACCGCCCGTAAACCGGGCGTGTGTTTCCCATGGGAAGAGAAAATTCAGGAGCTCCCACCCATCTCCGGAGATCCTGCCCTTTATCAGAGGATTTGGGAGGAGAATGAAGCCTGGGCGTATGCCTTCGTTTGGCATTGTTTATTGTCTTTTTAAGGTGTCAACTTGCCTATCAATTGAGCTGATGATTGGGGTTTAGAAAAAGACCCCTTATGAAAAGAACCGTACCAGCCGAATAAAATCGCATTAGAATCAAGTGGGAGATGACAATGACATGACAAGCTTCAAGACAACCTTAACTGTTCCTGTGGACGGACGAATTACACTTGAGTCTCTCCCATTTCTAGCGACTCCATACAAAGCACGCGCCATTCCCACCCCATAGCGCATCATGACACGCCCATGTTCACACACCGTGTCATGGTTGTTGAGTGTACGCAACACTCGTGTTCCCTCTGGGAGAGATCCTCGCTCGTTCTCAAAGAACTCACGGAGCCTCTGGTTGATCACAGCGGGTTCCTTTCTTGGATCAACGAGCGCCGAGAGAAGGCTGGTGGTTTCAAATCCATACCCCAGAGTGATGCCATGGTGGAGATATTCTGGGCGGTCAATGGTGGTTTCCGGAATCAGAACTGGTTCGAAGCCTGTGACACCACACCCCTCGTGGATAGCCTCCAGCATCTCGACCGCACCCGCCAAGGTTGTGTAGGAAGCCTGATGGGTTCGCGGGGAATTCCAGTTAGCCCCATGCCCATCAGCGACATCGACGCGGACACCTTCAATCCCCTCTCGTGCGAGTAAAGCCACTGAATCACGGATGACTTTTTGCCAATCTGGCGAGGAATAGTCCATCGAGTAACCTGCGCCCCAGGGATTGAGCAACTGGCCTGTCCGCTCATGTACCCACCACCCTGGCAGGGCCTTGGCCTGCTTCGAGTATCCACCCCACAGAATCACCTCGCACAGGGGGTGAATCCCACGCTCTTTCGTGGCTGTCACCAGGGATCGGAAACCTTCCTTACCTCCAAGAATTGGGTCGATCTCCTCATAATCTGTGGGCGCATAATGGTTCCAACCTCCATGAACCGGATCAGGTGGAGACTTGTGAGTATGAACCGCGTTATACCAGATGGTTGAAATACCCAGATCAGCCAGATAATCGAGTTGGTGCTCGAAGGCTTTGAATCCACCTACATCGCTGAAACGCGAGTCGATGTGGCCGCTTGCGGCAGTCTCATACAGGATGGCACTTCGCACCCACTCCGGAAGTGGCTTTGCCAACTGGAATCCAATGGCGGCGTACCAGCGTTGAGCCTCGGAACGGAATGACTCCGAATTTCCCTTCCCCGCCCAGAATCCTTGATCCCCGATGATGGCTTGTTGTCCGGGGCCAAGCCTCCAGGCTGCCTGAATACCCGATTCAACTTGTGTCCCATCAAATGATAAGGTGTGGAAATCGGTGGTTCCCTTATAACCCACACCCATAGTCCAATTCCCCCCCAACTCCCCAAGGAAAAAATGAGTGGGCAGCCAGGTCTTCCCGCCCTCCCGAATCACCGGTGCTATACGCATTCGCGCCGAGGTGAGATCCTGGGAAAATTCGGAAAGGTTGGTGTAAACCAAACGGCGGATCCAGCCATCAGAATCGAATCCCGGAAACGACGAAACTTGATCCTCCAACCGCGCAACTCCCTTTACTTCATAACGGATGATCCATCCACCACTTACTTGAGGGAGGACTGCTGGGAAGACAGAGTGGCTGGCGATAAGCCAGGTATCATCCACCAAGACATGCATAGCGGGACCTGTTCCCTTGTTAATCAAAGGAGTCCCCTCCGAACTTGCAGTCACCCAACCTTCTTCTACCAGCCAATCCGTTGAATAGGCGGTAACAGACAAGGCAGAGATGATAAGAATAGGGAGCACAATGTGAAACATATTCTTTCCTCATTTACAGGATAAACTGGACTATATCGGACTTGGTTTTCATTTCCACGATGATTAGCACTTACCAATACCTTCATCCCAAGTGCGATAGTAAATCACAGGAGACTCTTGACACTCCAAAACATCCCTCATAGGGTTGTCCTGTCAACCGTATGTTATTGCCGTTGACTCACTCTTGTTCTGTTAGTGGAAGGAGATTCCGATGAAGTGGTTGAGAGTGTTCCTGATTCCCACATTGTTGTTCCTTCAGACAGAGATGCTTCCCGCGGAGGATACCGAACCTATGCAACTGGTACCCGATGGTAAGTTTGGACAGGCCCTTAATCCCAGAGAAAAACCGCCGATGGCC
>CAZORO010000613.1:0-3371 GCA_964581845.1 uncultured bacterium | reverse complement strand
CTTTCTGGCATGTGAGTACTCAGGCCAGGAATCATCCCGCGCTCACGGATCATCTTGCAGACCGTGGACATGTGACGAATCTCTCTCGTGCAGCGGTCCAGGAGAGCATCCGTGGTGCATTGATGCGGCATCAAGAGATCCGCCCCAATCGCTTGGTGCTTGTCCAGGATCTTTTCCACCTCGCCAATGTCGAGGCCCTTCGAGGGAGTCTCGGGCCCTATGGGAAGGGCGGGAGTGGAGATACGGATGATACGCTTTCCTGTCCGGTTTTCCGCCTCTTTGAGTCCTGCCGCTAAAGGGGGGATATCCACCATGGCGAGGACGGCATCGATCCCGTATTCGAGAAAGACTTCCACGATATCCGCGATGGCTTTCGGATTAGCGACATGATCCCGGATGTAGTGGTCCTTGGAGAGGGTGGCATGGCTATAACCGAGGAACCAGTTACAGCCAATGATCATGCGTGGAATCGATAAACCGCCGACCATGGTACGTGGGAATATCGTCATGAATCTTTCTCCTGTTTGCGGTCATGGGTCATACAGATTTACTTCTCCGGCTGGAAAAGGACTGATTGCCGCTGTTTTGCCCCGGTTGGTAGGTTGGTTTCGCAGATTTCCTTCACTTTCTCGGCGGCTTCCTTGAAGATCCGGGCTGGTTCGGAGTCTGGTTCACCGAGCGTCACTGGTACACCCACATCGCCTCCTTCACGAATCCCAGTGTATAAAGGAACCTGGCCTAATAGGACAAATCCGTATTCACCCGCGAACTGGGCACCCCCGCCATGGGAGAAAATCTCATGCCGTTCTCCAGTTCCAGGCACCGAGAAGTAACTCATGTTCTCGATCAGACCTACTATGGGAACATTCACCCGCTCAAACATCATCATGGCCTTCTTGGCATCCGCCAATGAAACCGCTTGGGGCGTGGTGACAATCACCGAACCGGTCAATGGTAACAGCTGGGAGATCGAGATTTGAGCATCGCCTGTGCCCGGAGGCAAGTCGATGAACAGGAAGTCGAGGTCTCCCCAACGTACATCGGAAAGGAACTGGCGCAAGGCGCCATGGATCATTGGTCCACGCCAGACCACGGGTTCATCCTCTTTAAGGAAGAAGCCCATGGAGACCATTTTCACTCCATACCTCTCAATTGGCTCGATCTTTCCGTCCACCACCCGTGGAGGTTCCTTGACCCCCATCATCAAAGGAATATTGGGGCCGTAGATATCCGCGTCCATCAACCCCACCTTGAGCCCCTGTTCGGCCAAGGCAACACATAAATTTACTGCTATCGTGGACTTTCCAACACCGCCTTTGCCGGAAGCTATGGCGATGGAATACTTGATGTTCCCAAGATCGTTCCCCTCCTGGGGTGGTATTGCCCTTTGTGACACTGATGCCCTCCTTGATCTTGCGGGTTGCTCAAGAATCTCCAAGCGGCACACCCATTCCCAGGGATCCTCTCGAACCGTTTCCTGAGTTTATTCATCCTGGAGCGGACATGCTAGTCAGGCCAAATCCTCCCGAAAACCTGCGTCTAGATTGGGTTTACCTTCAACACAGATCGATCTGTCGCATTTGGTTCTCTCGTCAAGTATGATGAAAAGCGCAACCTATACGGAGGTCTGTTGAGAGTGGTTAAGAGTTTTCTGAACATGAGTCTGCTGATGATTCTATTCCCTGGTCTTCTTCTGGCGCAGGCCGCTCCCAAACGAATCTACATCGCCGCCGATGAGCATACCGACTACTTCTGGACAGCCACTGGCGATGACTACCGTCAGGCTTTTCTCGAAATGATCGATTATTACCTGGATCAGGCCGATGCGACCGCCGACAATCCCAGCGACCAGCAAAGCCGGTGGAATTGCGATGGCAGCCTGTGGATGTGGGAGTATGAAAAGAACAAATCAAGTGCAGACTTCCAGCGCTTCATCGGCCAGATTAAAAGCGGGCACATGAGTGTTCCGTTGACAGCCTTGGTTTCTTGCCTTGGAGGTACTCCCGCCGAAGCGGTTCTACGGGGCATGTACTATCCTGGACGGATTGAGCGCAAGCACGATCTGCGTTTCCACCTTGCAGTTGCCATGGAGAATCAGACACTTCCGTATGGTCTCGGTGCTCTCTGGGCGGGGGCAGGCGCGAAATACACCTGGAAAGGAATCTGTAACTGCGCCACCAAGGTACCGAACGCGGGTGACCGTGAGCATGAGATCTACTGGTGGAACGGCCCGGATGGAAGCAGGATCCTCTCGAAATGGTACTCGCTGTTTGGCAACCAGAGCATTGGTGGTTACGCCGAGGCCCGTAACCCTACAAATGCCATCAACATTGTGGATTCCAACACGGAGTTCTTGAACCGCTATCCCTACAATGTCATTGGAATCTTCGGACAGGGATGGGATGACTTTAAGACCACCGATCAAAAGATGGTGAGTGCGGCGGTATCTCAAACCAATCCAAGCCGCCGGATCATCGTTTCCAATGAACTCGATTTCTTCCAGGATTTCGAGGCCACCTATGGAAGCGGTCTCCCGGCCCTGTCCTGTACTTTTGGTAATGAATGGGACCTTTACTGCGCTTCGATGGCCGAGGTCTCCGCGAGTGTGAAGCGTTCAGTTGAGAGGCTCAGGACCGCTGAGGCTATGGCTACACTGGTCAGCCTTCGCAACTCCTCCTTCATGACAGAAAGAGAACCTGCCCGTGATCAGGCCTTCATGAACTTGGGACTTTACTGGGAGCATGATTGGACCGCTGATGGACCGGTTCCCCGTCAGACCCGTGCCAATTGGCAGAGGTCTATCGCGGAACAGATCGAGGCCTATGTGGATACCCTTTACACCGATGCGGCCGCCACTCTTGGCACCCTGATCCAGAAGTCTGGGACCAGCGCAAGGTTTTATGTTTTTAATCCGCTGAGTTGGACTCGCACCGGAATTGCCGATTATCCTTACACGAATGCATCCACTGTCCATGTGGTAGATCTGTCTACCAGCCAGGAGGTTCCTTCTCAGCGGGTGACTGTGGATGGTGAGCAGAGGCTGAGGATTCTTGCCCCCGGTATTCCCCCCATTGGATACAAGGTTTTTGAGATTCGCTCCGGAGCGGGAATCAGCTATGGAAATGTGGCTACGGTCAATGGCGGAATTATCGAAAACAACCTTTACAAGGTCACTGTAGCGGAACGGGGAGCCATCACGAGCCTCCTGGACAAGACACGATCCAACCGTGAGTTCGCCCTGAATACCGGCATGAGAAAAAGTGAGATCCTGAGTCTGAAATGGCAGGATATTCGAGCCGGAGAAACCATCGTCCGTGGCAAGGGAGACAAAAAGCGGGTCGTCCCGCTAAATAAGACCGCCCTTCGGATCA
>CAZORO010000612.1:0-3376 GCA_964581845.1 uncultured bacterium | reverse complement strand
GTCAAAGTCCTGCTCGATGCACGAGTCAATCCACCTCATCCCAACATGCGCCCTTCGGTGGAGTCCACTCTCCATGCCCTAATGCCCCAGACCTTTGTTCTGCACACTCATGGGGAGCTGGCCAATGGGGTCACCTGCTCGAAGCAGGGCGAAAAAGCCTTTGCCTCACTCCCGCTGCCCAAGAAGGTGCGCGCGGTCTGGATCCCTTATGTCGATCCAGGTATGCCACTGGCGCAAACCCTCGCTAAAACTCTGAAGCGTTACAAGGAGAAGCATGGAATGTCCGCGAACTGTATATTCATGGGTAAACATGGAGTTCTCACAGCGGGAGAAACAGCCGAGGAGGCCGAGGATCTCATGCGGACCTGCGATGCGGTCATCCGCGGCATTCTCCGTAAGAAAACCCCCCGCCGTAAACATTCTGCTATGACCTTGGATGGTGATGTCGAGGCTGCGGTGATCCCAGCTTTGCGCTCACAGTTGCCCGATCCCACCTGGCTTATCCAGCGAATCGAAGAGCCGGTGATTGATCTGGTTCTCTCCAAGCAGCTTGCCAGCCAGCCCTGCTTAATCCCCGACCAAGTGGTTTATTGCGGGACATTCCCACTCTGGATACCCCGTCCTAAGTCACTTGACCCCCTCATGGTCCGTCAAACAACAGCCGAGGCACTCTCGGCTTTCATCGAGAAGTACAAACGGACTCCGCAGGTTTTTCTGATTGAGGGTTTGGGGGCATATGCTGGAGGTGGATCTCTCAAGGACTTAAAGAACACCTCGGAGATGTTCGCCTCTTCCATGCGGATTCTTGCCAACACATTGCCCTTTGGCGGACCCAATCCGCTAACACCGCGCGAGTATGGATTCCTCGACACCTGGACGGTTGAGAAATACCGGCGGGGTCTGGCGGCGGGATCGGCTACGCGCGGACGCGCCGCGGGACGGGTGGTCCTGGTGACAGGCGCGGGCCAAGGAGTCGGCAAAGAGATTGCCGAGGGTTTAGCGGAAGAGGGTGCACGGCTTGTTTTGGTGGATCTTAATCCAGAAACATTATCTTCAACGGCCGCGGAACTTAACGAGCGTTTCGGCTCCGGAACAGTGATTGGAGTCCCCGCCAACGTCACCTCCGAGGAAGCACTCCGCGAAGTGGTCCGCATGGCGGTTAAAACCTTCGGCGGGCTGGATGTGGCCATCTCCAATGCAGGCATACTCAAGGCATTCAAGATCACCGCTTTCCCATTACAAACCTGGAGATCCATCATCGATGTCAACCTGGTGGGCTACTTTGTCTGCGCAAAAGTTGCCGCCGAGGTGATGCAATATCAAAGGTCCGGCAATATCATTCAGATCAACTCGAAATCGGGAAAGAGCGGAAGCCGTTATAACTCAGGTTATGCGGCCTCCAAGTTTGGCGGAATCGGCCTGACTCAAAGCATTGCGCTGGATTTGATCGAGGATGGCATCCGTGTTAATTCGATCTGCCCAGGGAATTTTTTCGATCTCCCGCTCTGGTCCGCGCCGGGAGGTTTATTCGACCAATACCGTCCCAAGTTTAACAATGTCTCCCGCGAAGAGGTCCGTAAGATCTACGAATCGAAGATCCCGATGCATCGTGGCTGCCGGGTATCCGATGTGGTACGTACGATCCTGTATGTCCTCGAACAGGAATATGAAACAGGCCAGGCATATAATGTAACTGGCGGACAAGAGATGAGGTGACCAGTATGCGTAGGTTGGTCTTGTGGTGGTGTTGCTCGATTGGATGCATGATGGGAGTCTGTTCAATCCAAGCGGAGGAGATTCGTATTCCCAAAAGTGTCTATGAGGACAAGGTGTATGCCTCCTGGCTGGGACAATGCGTGGGCAACATCTATGGCCTGCCACATGAAAATCGATACATCGACCAGCCAGGTCCGGAGACCTTCCCATATGGTTACGGTCCCATGCAAGAAGAACTGCGTAAGGCCAATGGAGTTTTCTCGGATGATGACACCGATCTGGAATACATGGATCTTCTGGCCATGGAGAAGTACGGGCCAGAACCCACTTTGGAACAACTGGCGGGGATGTGGAAGCACCATATTAAGAGAAGAATCTGGATCGCCAACCGGGCCGCGCTGGCCGCCATGCGTTTTGGTTACACTCCCCCAGTCACCGGTTTCAAAACGGTGAATCCCCACTGGTTCCAGATCGACCCGCAACTCATCAATGAGATCTGGGCGGTAGTTTCCCCAGGCATGGTGAACTACGCGGTGCAACGTTCGCTCGCGGGAGCGGAGATCACCAACTGCGATTGGGGAACCGAGCCCACCATGCATTATGGAGCCATGTACGCGGCGGCTTTCTTTGAGAAGGATGTGAACAAGTTGATCGATCTAGGCGCGGCGGCTCTTCCCCCGGGGAGCCGGTACATTTCCACCATCGAGGATATGAAGAGACTACACGCCAAATGGCCGGATGATTGGAAGAAGGCTCGCGGGGAGATGGCGAGGAAATACTATCACGAGGAACCCGCGGTCACAAAAACCATCTGGAACGCCAACCTCAATGGAGCCTGTGGGATTCTGGCTCTGCTCTATGGGAAAGGGGATTTCCAGAAAACACTCGATATGGCCTGCGCGATGGGTTTCGACGCCGACAACCAGGCCGCCACGGTGAGCGGGTTGCTGGGGATCATTCATGGCACAAAAGGCATTCCGAAGGAGCTCCTTTTCCCCTTCCCCGATTTGAACTGGAAAGAACCTTTTAACGACTTTTATAAAAACCTCTCACGCGAGGACATGCCGGATGCAAGCCTGAAAGACATCGCCCAGCGGACTGCGAAACAGGGCGCGAAGGTGATCCTAAGCCATGGCGGCAAGCAGATCATGGAGAATGGCGAGGAGGTCTATGTCATTCAGACGGATGCTTTCTACAAACCCCGCATTGATCTGCCCGGACAGCCAAGCCCGTATCTTGAGGTGGGAAAAACAGCGGACTTCCGCTTTGTGGTCTGGCCCAGTTCCCCATCCACAAAGTGGACGATATCGAAGGGAGAGATCTCCAAGGGACTGACCTTCAAGGATGGCAAGATCACGGGTACACCAATTCAATCATGCCGGTCCATGATCACACTTGAGGTCACGGATGGGACAACTTCAGCGTCGCGTGACTTCGTTCTCCTCGTACGTCCAGGGAACCTGGCTCCATCCGCAAGTAAGGTGCTTTCCCGTGTCAGCCAGGTGAATCCCAAGGATTTCGAACAGTTCGGTCTGACTGGTCCCTTGCCCTTGTTAGCTGACTCCGTGGAGGTGATCCGGGATGGAAAAACAAATGGGGAGGGATCGACCTTCAACAGCCTGGCACTCGGAGAAGTGGAGGAGAAAGACTATTACGGGTA
>CAZORO010000611.1:0-3378 GCA_964581845.1 uncultured bacterium | reverse complement strand
TTCGGCGACGAGGTCAGCTCCGAGGAGGATGTGGCCTTCCTCAAGGTGGTGGCCGACACCCCGCCCGAAGTTCCAATGACCAGCTTCTCGATTCTCTTCTCGCGCTTCAAAGGGGATCTGCTCACTCAGGTGGAGGGGGCCTTGGCGGTGGACCATCTGCATACAGGAGCCCGGATTTTGGTTTGCGAGGCTTGTTCGCACCACCCCATTGCCGATGACATTGGGCGGGTGAAGATTCCACGCTGGCTGACCCAGTATGTGGGTGGCAAACTCGAGTTCACCCATGTTCAGGGGCATGACTTCCCCGTTGATCTGGCCGAATACAAGTTGGTGGTCCATTGCGGAGCCTGCATGTTAAACCGCCGTGAAATGCTCACTCGGATTCTGCGTTGCCGTGAAGCCGGTGTTCCAATCTCCAACTACGGTCTTGTGATCGCATTTAGTTTAGGAATCTTCGAGCGTGCCCTGGAACCCTTCCCAGCGGCGCGAGACCTTTACTGGGCGCACATGAGGAAGAGAGAGTGCCATTCGTGAGTATCACGGATTCCGGTTTGTCAGTTTCTCATCTCACCCGTGAGGAGATCCTCTCGTGGCTTCGTGAGGAGGATGAGAGCGAGCTGCAACGGCTTTGGAGTTGGGCGGATGCGGTTCGCAAGGCCCATGTGGGAGAGGCGGTTCATTTGAGGGGATTGGTGGAAATTTCCAACCACTGTATACGCCAGTGTGCTTATTGTGGGTTGCGTGTGGGGCATACCGAACTTGAGCGTTACCGGATGAGCACGGTGGAAATCCAGCATTGCGCACGCACTGCGGTGGAGCTCGGATATGGGACTGTGGTGCTACAAGCCGGTGAGGATCCTGGCATCACGGCGGAATGGATGGCGAAGGTGGTGCATTGGATTAAAACCCACACTCCCCTTGCGGTGACCCTTAGCTTGGGAGAAAGGACTGACCAGGATCTTCGTCTTTGGAAGGAAGCGGGTGCCGACCGTTATCTGCTACGTTTTGAGACCTCGGACCGAACGCTATATGAGGCGATCCACCCCACCCCCCTTGGCCGCCCAGATCGATTGACTCTCCTCAACCTCCTGCGCGCAATTGGATATGAGGTGGGGAGCGGTGTGATGATCGGAATTCCAGGCCAAACCTATGAATCCCTTGCGGAGGACATCCTCACCTTCGGCAGACTGGACCTCGACATGATCGGAGTAGGGCCATTCCTGCGTCATCCGGATACCCCCCTGGGGAGACAGCTCCATTACAAGGTGGATTTAGGACCTGGGCAAGTTCCCAACACAGTGGCCATGACCTGCAAGGTAATGGCCCTGGCACGATTGGTATGTCCTGAAGCCAATATCCCCAGTACCACAGCACTGGCCACTTTGGACAAGTCTGAAGGCCGTGAGAAAGGTTTGGCTTGTGGAGCTAATGTAGTCATGCCGAATCTCACTCCCCCCAAGTATCGTGCGCTCTATGAAATCTACCCGGACAAGGCCTGTATCTTTGAGAATGTCAGCGAGTCGGCAGAATGCCTCCGGAATTGCCTCGCTGCCATCGGACGAGAGGTGGGGAAGGGATACGGTGGACGGCACAGGGCTAAACCGGAGTAGCCAAGAGAGGCTGGAGTAGTGAATTCATTCTCATGGTTGGTACAAGGCGCTCTAGACCGCCACTTTCTCAAGACACAAGCGATATTTCGTACCGTTTTTTGACAAACAATTTGAGAATTAGGGACTGTTGACATTTGGTGTCAGAGGATGTTTGTTAATAGACTCTGAACCACACGAAAGGGGGTTGACCGATTTGAGTCATCCAGGCATTGAAACCATCTCTCTTCACGGGGGGCAAACGCCAGATCCAGCCACCAACGCTCGTGCAGTCCCCATCTACCAGACCTCATCGTTTATGTTCAACTCAGCTGAACATGCGGCGAACCTGTTCGGGCTCAAAGAGTTCGGGAACATATACACACGGATCATGAACCCGACCACGGATGTGCTTGAGAAGAGGTTGGCTCAGCTGGATGGCGGAACAGGTGCCTTGGCGGTTTCCTCCGGGCAAGCGGCGATCACCCTCTCGATTCTCAACATCACGCGTGCCGGTCAGAATTTCGTCACAACGAGTTATCTTTATGGTGGCACCTATAACCTGTTCCATTATACGCTCCCCAAGCTCGGAATTGAGGGGAAGTTTGTTGATTCATCCAAGGTTTCCGAGGTCGAGGCCGCGATCGATGGAAACACACGGCTGGTGTATGTGGAATCGATCGGTAATCCCAAGAACAATGTCGATGATTTTCCCGCCATCTCCGAAGTGGCTCATAAGCATGGCATCCCGTTCATCGTGGACAACACGGTCAGCCCACCCCCTCTCCTGCGTCCCATTGAATGGGGAGCGGATATCGTGGTCTATTCAATGACCAAATTTATCGGCGGCCATGGAACCAGCATCGGTGGGGCGGTTGTCGATTCCGGCAAGTTTAACTGGAATAATGGCAATTTCCCTGAATTGTCCGAACCGGACCCCTCTTATCATGGAATCAACTACTGGGAGCTCTTCGGCCAACATGACAAGGCCATGGTTCCGGGGATCGCCTACATCATCAAGGCGCGCTTGCAGCTGTTGCGTGACATGGGAATGTCCCTATCACCCTTCAATGCCTTCCTTTTCTTGCAAGGACTGGAGACCCTCCCATTACGGGTCCGTCAACATACCAAGAATGCGTTGGCGGTTGCTCAATGGCTGGAGAAACATCCCGCGGTCAGTTGGGTCAATTATCCAGGACTGCCGAGTCACCCCGACTATGCACGTGCCAGCAAGTTCCTGAAGGAAGGGGCGGGCGCGATTATTGGTTTCGGAATTAAGGGGGGACGTCCAGCGGGGGTGAAGCTGATCAACTCGGTCAAGCTCCTCTCCCACTTGGCGAACATTGGTGATGCCAAGAGCCTGATCATTCACCCGGCCTCCACCACACACCAGCAGCTCACTCCCGAAGAACAGGCCTCCACCGGTGTCTCGGATGATTTTGTACGTCTCTCGATCGGCCTGGAGAGCCTGGAGGATATTCTGGCCGATCTGGATCAAGCGCTCAAGGCAAGCCAGGTGTAAGGACGATGAGTGATTCCGCCAATGCGCTTACCGGGGTGAGGAAAAAGGCTTATGACCACCCCGAGAGTCCCCTATCGGTGGGTTGGACGCATCCTCAACGTGCGGTTCTGGCGGATAGGAACCACCCCTTCGAGCTGGAGTGCGGCAAAAGCCTTTGGCCTGTCGAAGTGGAATATGAAACCTATGGCCGTCTCAACCGCGCCAATGACAACGCGGTGATGGTTCTGCATGCCCTGTCCGGCGACGCCCATGTCGCCGACCGCTACACGC
>CAZORO010000610.1:0-3380 GCA_964581845.1 uncultured bacterium | reverse complement strand
GACCGTGCCGGTACGGGTTCTCCCTGTATCGATGCCAATAATCGGAGTCTGATTGTGACAGGATGCGAGTTCATCACTGGACGCGAGGGTGACCAGAAGGTCCGGTTGGGAAAGGGGGTCCGTTCGGCTGTCATTGCCAACAACCTCATGCCCGGCGGCGAGGGAATCGCTAATCAAGCTCTTCCTGGGACAGACATTCAGACTGAGACAAACTCGATAGGTCAAAGGCCTGCATTTCTACGTGACTGGTGGGTATTGGGGGGATTTCCGAACCCAAAGACAGAGAAACCTGAGGTAGGCGAACGCTCAAGGATGGGACTAGATGTGGATTACCTGACTGAGATGGGAGGGGAAGCGAAAGCCATCCTTGCACCTGGTACCCAAGTCTCGTATTTGGACTCAGATGGCCGTCAACAAACTCTTGGAATCCGCCTGGTCAGGATGAACCCCGAAAACAGAGTAGATTTGAAGATTTGCCTATGCCTTCAGCAATGTGGAGTCGGAGTCTGAACAGCAAGCAACCTTCTTCTTTGGTTCCAATGATTCAGCCAAGGTGTGGGTGAATGGAGAGCTGGTCCATACCCTTTGGGCTGAGAATGGCAGACCCTGCCTCGCGGGCAATGACATATTCCAGGCACGGCTCAAAAAGGGGACTAATACCATTCTCGTTAAGGTCGAGGATGGCGGTGGTCATGCCTGGGAATTCACCATCGAGGGATATGACCAAAAAGGGCAGGCGCTTCGAACCTCTCAACCCGATACATTGAATGCAATCTCAGGTGAGAAAGGTCCAACCGTGCCAGTGCCAAAGTAAGCCCTTACCCGCCAGCGGTGCGGCCTGGCTTGGAGGTAACCAATGGTAGTGGTCACAGTACTCGTGGATGGCTGTTCAATGACACGCACGATATTGGAGTTGGGATTGTCATCGAGCAGATTGAACTCATAGCCGAGCGCTCCCACCAGGGTTTGCCAGATGAATTGAACATTGGTGTTTGAGACAGTGGATCCCATGGTGGGACCCACCTGTATGGGCGCGGAGAAACCTGGGACTGGGGTCGGAGTGGGGTAGGTTCCTGTCTTCTGAGCCTCGAAAAGGATCGCCAGGTCCTTGGCGTTGGTAAGGCCGTCACTATTCAAATCAGCGGTGGTGAATCCCTCCTGCCATGCTAAGGTGAAAGCAAAAAGGTCCTGGGGGGAAGGTCCTTTCGATTCATCCAAATCCCATTCCTGTCCATCGATCGGGGTCAGGATGAAGGTGCGGATTTCGCTTACCTCGCCAAGAATACCCTGGTTGTCATAAGGGGTGACACTCCAGAGATAGGTTCCAGCGTGAGCTGAGGTGAAGCTCTTGTCCAGCACCACTGTCTTGCCAGAGGCAGGTTGAGAGACATTATAAAAGCCGCCCTCAGGCGGACTGATTTCAAACCGGTAACCCGCCGCTTCACCGACACGGGTCCATTGGAAATGTATCTGTGCGGAATCCGCGCGCAGGATTTGAAAGTCAGGCACCAGAAGTAGCGCCGGCGCTGGGAGATCACCCCCACCAGTGGAGCCTGTTTGTACCGTGAAAAAGGCTTCTCCGCTTGTAACGGAATCTACTCCCTTCAGGGCACTGACCTTCCAGGTGTAGGTTCCCGTCAGAAAATTGCTCAAGGTTTTGGAGACAGGATTCGCAGTGGTTTGTTCCACCTCAACCTCGACATGTTCCCCATATTCAGGGGGACCATTGAGCACAAGGAGGTAGCCTGTAGCATCCGTGATATTGCTCCAACTGAAAGTGAGCTGGTAAGGAGAGGTGTTGAGTTGAAGGATCTCGCCACTCAGAGGGCTAACCAGGGTTGGGGCCGTGAGAGCGGAAGCTGAAGTCACCGTGAAAGTAATTGAAAAAAACAGAACAACAAACAAAAGGAGAATCCTACCAACCATGTGCAAAACTCCATCAACCATGAAGTCCTACTATACTCCGGGACTCCACCATCAGTTCTACGGCGCGGACAACCATGCCTTAACGTAGACGGAGATAAGGTAAGGTGTTCGGAGGAGATTGTCACGGTATTGACTGGGCCAGCGTCCTTCCACTCCTTTGGCAACCTGCTTCGAAAATACCCCTGTAGGGTGGGGCTTGCCCCACCGTTGGATTAGGACATCCAGCTCGCCCATGAGTTGTACTCGCGGGCGGAATCCTTCCGGTGTAGGTGAACTCTGCCACTCGATAGGGCTGCTTCAGCTTGATTGCATTCCATCCTTTGTCCCCCTAGAATCCCCCCACTCTTGCTAGGGGGGATTTCATGCCACGCCGTGATGACCTCAAAAAGGTAATGATTATCGGTTCTGGCCCCATTGTGATCGGTCAGGCCTGTGAATTCGACTACTCAGGCACTCAAGCCTGTAAAGCGCTCCGTAAACTTGGTTACGAGATTGTCCTGGTCAACTCCAACCCAGCCACCATCATGACCGATCCAGGTATGGCCGATGTGACCTACATCGAGCCGCTCACGGTCGACATAATGGCCGAGATCATCGCTAAGGAACGTCCCGACGCACTGCTACCCAACCTGGGTGGGCAGTCTGGTCTCAACCTCTCCTCGGATCTGCATAAACACGGAGTCCTTGACAAGTATGGTGTCAAGGTGATCGGAGTCCAAGTCGATGCCATCGAACGTGGCGAGGACCGCCAAGCCTTCAAAGACACCATGAACCGTCTCGGCATCGCTATGCCGGATAGCGAGATCGCCCACACTGTCGAAGAGGCCGAACGGATCGCGGAACGGTTGGGTTATCCGGTAGTGATCCGTCCCGCTTACACCATGGGGGGTACGGGGGGTGGCTTGGTCTACAACCTGGAGGAGCTGCGTGTCATTGCGGCGCGGGGTCTTCAGGCTAGTTTGGTAGGACAGATCCTGGTTGAGGAATCGGTGTTGGGCTGGGAGGAGCTCGAACTCGAGGTGGTCCGGGATGTCAAGAACCAGATGATCACGGTCTGCTTCATTGAGAATGTCGACGCGATGGGAGTCCACACCGGGGATTCCTATTGTGTGGCCCCAATGCTGACCATCGATCCAGCACTGCAAAAGAAGCTCCAGAAGTACTCCTACGACATCGTCGAAGCCATCCAGGTTATTGGAGGAACCAATATCCAATTTGCCCATGATCCAAAAACAGGACGTGTGGTGGTGATCGAGATCAATCCGAGAACCTCGCGTTCATCGGCGCTGGCCTCCAAGGCTACGGGATTCCCCATCGCCTTTGTCTCTTCGCTCCTCGCCGGTGGTATGACACTCGATGAGATCCCCTATTGGCGTGATGGAACTCTGGAGAAATACACCCCCTCAGGCGAGTATGTCGTCGTGAAGTTCTGCCGTTGGGCCTTTGAGAAGTTC
>CAZORO010000609.1:0-3393 GCA_964581845.1 uncultured bacterium | reverse complement strand
AACGAGCGTTATGTGGGTTGTGATTTCTTCCCAGAAAAACCCAACGACTCCTGCTTCCACTATGATTACCAAATCCCCTCCACCGATTGGTGCTTCCAACCCGACCAGCAAGCAATTCTGTGGGTCAGCATCTCGGCTGTCTATATTCCCCAAGCCGATCCAGGCTATTTCTGGGGATGGAAGACACGTAAACACCACTTTAATGATGTGGCGGTTAAGGTCCTTCTTCCAACAGCTCCCACGCTGGGATCTCAGTTCATACAAGGACAACCCCTGACAAGCCCCATCGGAGGAGAATGGGACATGGCCTTCGAGATAACCACCAACCAGGAAGGTCCGACACCAACGCCGACTCAAACCCCCATTGGTGGAGGAGTTGACAGCGATGGAGATGGTGTTTCAGATAGTGTGGAGGATCAGGGCCCAAATGGCGGTGACAGCAATCAGGATGGGGTTCCCGATAGGCTGCAACCAAATGTTGTGTCAGTGCCAAATTCCTCTGACGGGAAATTCCTGACCTTGATCGTACCACCTGGAAATGTTCTGTCGGGAGTTCATGCCGTGGATCCATCCACACTCCCGGCACCTCCTCCTGGAATGGGCTTCCCATTCGGTCTTGTCGGCTTTGAGAATCTCCCGGATATGAGCATGAAAGCTGTAGCGGGAATCGAGGTGGGAGGTGGTGCAACGGTTGAGATCGTGCTTCCATCAAACACACAAATTGATTCCTACTACAAGTATGGGCGAACGGCATCTGATCCTACACCCCACTGGTATGAGTTCCTGTTCGATGGAGAAACCGGTGCGGTACTTACGCCTGGAAAAGTGACCCTTTACTTTAAGGATGGCGCACGGGGCGATGATGACCTGCTCATGAACGGAGTGATTAAGGATCCAGGTGGTCCTTCGGGTGGATTGGTTCTTCTCCGTGATTGGCAGGATTACTAAGACCGGAATGATCCAATTGGTCCGTCACGGCGGATCCGGATCACGATGTCATGCTGGAAGACTGGAGTGGTGAGCTTCAGTCTTCCAGCCGCTGAGACCGGTAACCATGGAGAATATTGGCCGGTGGCTGGAGAGAAAGCCGATATGCAATAGTCTCCAGTGGATATTGGTATTTCGAGTGAGATTTGCATTGCCTCCCCCGCGCCGTGGGCACCCAGTTCACGGCTGTCAGCAAGGTAAAAGGCGAGATCCTCTCCTGGGATACCAAAAGAACAGACACAAAAGTCATCAGGTACCTCAGGACTCATATCCGGAATTGGACGTGATCGCCTGAGGTCAAAAGTGTGAATGAAGCGCGAGAGGTGTCCGATCCAGCACCGGATATGTGCACGTGATTCCTTGCTTCCAGTCTCGCAGTAATTGATGATGGAGAAGTCGATGTAGTCATAATGTGCTCCTGACAAGAGCGCGGTCCAGGCCCTTTTACGGTGGATGGTCCAGCCATCGAAGTCCTTGTATTGACTGGCTACATTATCCTCGTCCATGTTGAGCGGCTTGTTTTCTTTCCAACTGGCCAGACAGAAATCGCGGAAGGGTTTCAGGCAAAGCTGTTTTGACATGAAAGGGCCCATGTCGTAACGCTTTCCAGAATAAGTGGTGTTGGGCAAGGGGTGGATATTTACTATATCTATTGAAGGAGAAGCGAAGGAGTGGTCAGCAGGTTGCTCCATGTTGTCATATGTAAAAGCCATTTGTCCCGAGATCAGGTGTTGGTTAGGAAGCCGCACCTCAATCCCGCGAATCAATTTGGCAATTCCGGCTTGCCATTGATCCACCTCCAAGGTTGTGGGTAATCCTTTTTCGTTCTCCAGCCATCCTCCAGGTTCATTGCAGATTTCGTAGAGGATATTATCATACCGGTTGGTCTCCTCGGCCACTTTTCGAATATGCCGTAACTGGTATTCATTGACACGGGGATGCCGCAAGGTAGTGTAATCATGCCATTCAATTTCCGGCAAGCCGTTGATATTGTTTCCAGCATTGAGTGGATTGAGCGCCCAGATATTGGGAGCATAGGTGTTGCTTGTTAGCACCACTTCCACCACGATCCCAAGTTCAGAGGCCAATCCAAGGAAGCCATGGAGCCGTTCAAAGAATTCAGGATTCCATTGGTCAAGGTCATACTTGGGCTGACCATCTAAAGCGGTGCCAGGACCCACTCGCGGAAAGGGAGCGATGTAGTCTGGGGATTCTGGTTTACAAGTGGAGTAGGGATTGCAGTAGCTTTGCAGCTCACGGAAGAGAACAAACAACCGTGTGAGCGTGTGGCCCACCTCCGCCGCGTGCCTGAGATACCTATCGTAATTGAAGGGGCGGTTCATCACGGCCCCGTAATGTTCTGTCGCGGTCACCAGCATGAAGGGCTTTCCACGCAGCTCGAAGAATTTCGGATTCTCAGGCAATAGACTGAGCACGGACGGCATAGGTATATCCCCCAATAGTAGAATGTGTGTTAATCCACTGGCTCACCACCGCCACCAATATCGGGATCGAAGACGTTACGGATATCCGAATCCGGCGCGGCATTGCGAATCCGACGGTCATCATTTACAGGACGGTCAATGAGCCGCCAGCGGATGAGTCCCACATCACGTGGCGCGGGCCCTTTATCCCCAGGTTGTGTACGGTAACCTGTTCCAAATGCCGTTATCAGCGAGCCATCCGGCATCAAGACGGTCGAGGTCGCCTGGCTGCTCGCCCACCAGCTGTTCTCATCCAGCCTGTTAGCATTCCAATAATGCAGTATATACTTGTGATCCAAATCCCATGTTTGACCGTTATCGTGACTCAAGACAGCCTCAATGCCAAACCTCGGATATTCATTCCCGCTGGTCGTGTAGCCTTTACGAACCACATAAGTCATCACAATCTTCCCATCCGGCATGACCACCATGGATGGGTGATGACGTCCCCAGGTATACAACCTGTTCAGGGCGGACCATGTTTTCCCATTATCTTTTGAAATTGAGACCGCCAGCCCCTCATAATGATCCATGGTCTCGGGGAAGTCCTCAGGTTTATCGGTACGGCAAGCAGCAATTAAGTCTCCATTCCTTGCACGTGCCAAGGCTACCTCGCTGACGCCATACCATTCAGGTACTTTAATTCCCGGGAACCATGTTTTCCCCGAATCCGTGCTGCTCCGGATATATCCTTGTGAATAACCCGGGCCAGCTCCCGACGCCCAGTGCGCATGATCCATGGTGTAACCTGTTTCAATCAGTTTGATAATCTTTCCAGTTTTCAGGTCATGGTCGGCAAAGAGAGGATCCCAGATATTCCAAGCTGTTCCGTCGGGAGCGGGAGGGATTGGACCAAGCGAGGTCCATGACACACCATAATCTTCGCTGAGCCAGCGTTGATTCGCCAGCAAGGTTGCTTTCC
>CAZORO010000608.1:0-3393 GCA_964581845.1 uncultured bacterium | reverse complement strand
CACGGTGAGCAGCTTTCAAGGTCACCATCTTGGCACCAAAAGAAAGACACTCCTCAGCGATCTCTCCATACCTTCCCGGCGAGATCGCATCCACGAGTTCGGCATCTTTGTGGGCTCGTTTCATCTCAAGGAACTCTTCGCGGTGAAGCATGAAAAAGCATTCCTCGATGGAGGGGACAAAAATGTCCACATAAGGGAGGATCTTGGCGAGAATGTCACGCCAGGAGACTTTGCCCGAGGCGGAATCTGGGTCGGGAAGGCTCATATCCAACGAAACAGTGACTCCCGCATTCTTGGCGGTTTGGAGAACCTGACGAAGCTCCTCGCCCCCGGACTCATACATCCGGCGCATGAGAGGTGGATAACCAAAATGGAACAGCCGGCATTGGGCGATCAGGTTGGGATCGAGATCCTCCGGCCCGAAGGTGTCATTGGTTCCCGGATTGTGGATGAAGATGCGGTCGATGCCCGGAGGTGCGATGGCCACGGTGTAAGCGCTCGCGTAACCCTTGGCGATATGAACTCCATCAGCATTTCCATTCCTCTTGAGCGCGGCCACAGTTACATGACCGAGGTCATCATCGCCGCAACGTGCGCAGAAAACCACCTTGCTTCCCAAGGTCTTCAGGTTGATCCCGGTGTTTGAGACCGGACCACCCGTACTGACCGCCGCTTCGGCGACATTCACTAGCTTGCCCGGGCGCAGGATCTCACTGATCTGGCGCGCTCCGGTATCATAAAAGCGGGGGATAATATCCAAACACAAGTGGCCCGCCGCCATCACATCATAAGGTCTCGACATGAATCATTCGCCTCCCAACACCAGTACTTTCATTTCACGGAAATAATGGTCGATATTGTAGCGTGCACTGATACAGAAGGAAGCGATCCCACGGATATCGTCATTCCCGTGAAGGCGGGAATCCTTGATGACCACACAACCTTCCTTTTCCGATAAGCTCTCAAAGGTTTAATTCAGTCTTGAGTTCCTTGATCTCATTCTCCAAAACTGGATCCGAGCCAAATAGAGAGAGCAGCTCCACCGCCCGGGTGAGTGCATCCTGGGGCCGTCCTAGATTCCTGAGGCAGAAAACTTCATAGTGCATGCATGCCACAAGGGCATCCTCCATCTCGGCGGGACGTCCCTTCCCTTTCCAGCCATCCGGGGGACGTACCTCGGCGGCAAAGGTGATCCCTTGGCGCGCATGTTCAAGTGCCTCTTCAAAGAAAGGCTTCTTCTCTTCCAGGGTCAGATTAGGATTAGTCCGCTCCAGGTCCATGAGTTGGTGCTGGATGATGCGGATCAGCATGAATTGGAGTTCATGGCTGCGCGGGTTGTTCTTGATTCCCTCCTCGATGTACTCGCGGGCTTGTTTCATGCAGTCCGGCAGCCCTGAAGTCATCAGGATGAACGCCCCGATCCGGTATCCCCGGATACGGTGGGGATTGACCAGGGTCATCAAACGGAACCAGGGAAGAAGCTCCACCGAAGTGGTGTGTTGGGCATGTGTCTTGGGATCCATCCAGGGCTTTACATTCCGTTCCAGGATACCAATAAAGCCGCGCCAGTCCTCATCGGGGGTCCGTATCAAGGTTCCGATGGGACCCTTGGCATCCGCTTCCTCATCCATAGTCTTGGTATAACCGATCCCGCTGTGGATGTAGCGTTCGGTCTTAATGAAAAGAATATCGCTCATTGAGGTCCGCAATTCCCCGAAAAGACGCCCAATCGCACTGGTATTGCGGGTGCTCTGGGCTTCGGAGGAGTAGCCAATGACAGGATCGTAATCATTCGGATCGATCCGGTTCACCAGCAATGGCGAGAGCAGGCAGAGCAAGAGAACAAGACCCTGCCCCAGGGGGTGATTTAACAACCATGTAAACGGACCTGCGGAGGATCTCATCCGATTCTCCTCATACCGCCCTGCGCTCGAAGAGTTTAGTGGCGATCACCAGAAAGCCGAAAGTCAGGATCATGCCATAAGCCAGCAAGGCCAGCCATTCGGATAACGGCAAGGCCGCCGCGCCATCGGTGAAACGCTGCAACAGACAGAGGTGGGAGAACTGGGGAATGTAGGCCAGTATCCACTTGACCGGAGCCGCGATCACAGAGTCACGGAGCAAGGTGTTGATAAGGTTCAACGCCGGTGTTCCCGCGAAGTAAAGGAAACCGGCAACCAGGATGGCCACGGAAGTGGGAGTCACTAATGATAGGGCCATGGAAAATGACCCCAGCAAGCCCAAGGCGAGCAGTTGCAGGACTAGTGCCTGTAATAGCATCCAGGGGTTCTGCCCCGGCAAGGGAAATTTCGCGGTCCAGGTCAGGGTGGTGAGGATGATAAAGATGGCAAATGCCACACACCCCGCCGAGACCCCCGCGAGAAACTTGCCGAGGACTATCTCTCCGCGATGGACTGGTTTGGCCAGTAGGGGATAAAGGCTCCGTGTTTCGATCTCCTTGCTGATGGCCCTGACCGAGGTGAGCAGTGTCAGCACCGCCGCAAGGGCGGAACTCAACCACAGACCCATATTGAGCATGAGAGCTACCGCCTCGGTCTGAGTATTCCCCACCAAGCGTGCGCCGATGGCGAAGACAAGGTACAGCCCCATCAGAATCAGCAGGGCCAGGTATTCCTCGCGGCGTAGGATCTCCAGCCAGACCCCCTTGGCGATCAGGAGCGGGGCGGGAGTGGGTTTATTAGAGACCAACCTCACCCCCCAGCCCCCCTCTCCCGCTGGGCGAGGGTGGTAATCCCCCCTCTCCCCACGGGAGAGGGGGGCTGGGGGGGTGAGGTCTTTAGCCATCACAACGCCCTCCTGGAGAAGATCAACTGCGCTACGATCAGATAGGTCAACACGAAGAAAGCAGCATACAGTGTCAACCACCCCAGAACCCAGACCTCCACCGGAGTCCAACGGATCACTGTAAACGTTTCCCCGCCGCTCACTGAAATATCGGTGGCATGAACCACCTTGGCGGAAAGATCGAAGAGGGTCAGCTGCGGAACCCCATAATTCAGCACATACATCAAACCCCTACCCAGCGGCCCGGATTCCTTGACCATCTCATAGACATAGTCGATTACCGAACTCACGGTCCCGCCGAGGATGAAGATCAGGCTGCTGACTGTAATGGCCGCATCGATGTTGAACACCAGCGAAAGCATGAAGGCCAGCGAGGCCACCACGGTCAGTGCCAGAATTTGGAGATAGACAGCCTGGAAAAACAGCCCCCAACTGAGAGTGGCGCCGAGATAGTACATCCCTCCCAGGAAAAGGAGGATAAAGATCGAGTAGCAGAACAATCCGGCTAGTAAAACTCCCAGAAACTTCCCAGCCAGAAAGGCGGAACGTCCCACCGGTTTGGCCAGGAGCGGGTAGATGGTGCGGTTG
>CAZORO010000607.1:0-3394 GCA_964581845.1 uncultured bacterium | reverse complement strand
GCCGAGCAGTTCGCCCGCGGCGACGAGCTGCAGGCGCGCATCCGCGAGAATTTAAAGGGGATTGGGTATGAGTTCTGAAAATTGGAGATGTTATACTCTTGGTGAAATCTGTTCATTTACTGGTGGAACAGTTTTTCCTCAAAAAAGGCCCTCCAATAAGGGTAACGGTTGAGAGATGGACGCCGATCCGCTTTTTTCTGAACCAGAACCAGCTCCTCCGCCGCTGCTTTGTCCCTTTCCTCCTGGGTGATATAGCCACATTCGAGCATGGCATTGAGGACAAGTTTTCTCCGGAAGAGGGAGTTTTCAGGATTCAGAATCGGGGAGTACGTGGCATTAGCCTTTAACAATCCCACCAGGGTAGCAGACTCAGCAAGATTTAAGTCTTTCGGGGTTTTCCCATAGTATCCCTCCGAGGCCGCCCAGATTCCCTCCCAGTTATGACCGAAGGGCATCTGATTGAGATAGATCGTGAGGATCTCCTCTTTGGAAAGCTGTTGTTCAATCTTCAAGGCATATAGCGCCTCCTCGATCTTCCGCTCGTAAGTTTTCGTCTCACCAACAATCATGTTCTTGGCAATCTGTTGGGTAATGGTACTCGCCCCTTTCCGCGATCCAGTAGTGAAGTTGGTGTAAAAAGCCATTGCGATCCGGACTGGATTGACTCCGTTATGCTTGTAAAATTGTTGGTCCTCGGTGGCCACTAAGGCATCGATGAGGTGTTTGGGAAGGTCCTCGTAACGTGCCAAACGTTGACGTTTAGTTTCCTTGTAAAATTCAGCAATCGGGGTGCCATCGGCGGCAATGAGCTGTGAACCGAGGTCGGGGCGGTAATCACTCACCCTTTTCAGTTCGAGTTGCTCCACATAATCCCGCAGCCAAGGCCAGCCATATCCCAGGGCCATAAAAACCAGGGATGCGACGGTCAGGAGACTACCGACATAGAGATACCCCAAGAGCAACCTTATCGTTCCAGGGGGACGCGGTGGGCGAGGGGGTTTGGTGAAGATCCTGGCAGGTTGTGGCTCCGGTTCATCTTCCCCGAAAATGGAGTCATCACCTGTATCGAAGCGCTCTCCCTCTGGGGATTTAATAACACCCCCCCATAGGCCGAGAGCTTGACGGCGTCTCGATTCAGCGGACCGGTCTTGCGGCGTATGGTTCCTTTCCCTTTCCATCGGTGAGTTCTCCCCTCCCGGAGAAACATTTTACTGGGTTCGACGAGAGAAGATAAGGATAGATTCAACAAACAAAGGGCTCAAATTTTCCCATACGCGCTGATATCTCCAGAGCTCACTGTTCCATTGGTGGGTGAATACGTGAACTCTCCTCCGCCATAGGAGAGAAGAGGACGATACATGGCCCACTCCCCAGCATTATGAAAACGGTCAGGACCTGGTGAAAGCATGATATAACTCCCCGCATAAGCCACATCCGGATCGAAGGGGGAAGGGGTATAACGACCCCTTGCCGCAGGCGCTACATTGCAAGCATAGGATTTCCCTTTTGAACTACCGGTTACAAAACTGTTTCCAGCCGCCAGACAGCGCCAACCGCGCGAGTAGTAACGGTAAACATTGTTGGCGGGGTAACGCGGATCGGTGTTGAAGCCCTTGTCGGCGGCCATGAACTCATCTCTTGGAAGATTGGTCACATACTTTACGGGCGTGGTGATCTGCGCCCAGATGGTCAAGTCACCCTCAATCGCCGCATTTCCATATCGGGGATCGAGAGGAAGCCCCCAGAAACCGCTCCTCTCAAATCCATCGGCGGGAGGGATTTTCCGGTCCACGCAGTAGGAAGTGACAGCGTTCTGTAGACTTCGCAGCTCCCCCTTGGCGCTGGTCACCTGGGCTCGGATCCGAGCCTCCAGAAAATTGGGAAGCGCAATGGCAATTAAAATCAGGATGATGGCAATCACAATGAGCAACTCAATAAGAGTAAAGCCTTTACCGCTCATACGATCTCCTCCCTTGACACGAGGCTGAATCAGCCAACCTAACATTCTTAATGCCACTTTCCAGCCTCAGAGGGTGGTTGTCAAGCATGTCTTACTCCCCAAAACCATCAAGAGATAAGAAGGACTCGCACATTTTATAAAAAACAGAGTGACAAGCCTGAGGGATCCACAGTACTCTCTTCCTCAATGGATCCACTCAGGAGATTACAATGCCCAAGACATTGGTTTGCTTTTTTGTTTTCACCCTTTTTGGAGGATCTTCGACCATGGCAAGCAACTGGCATGAGGATGCCTTTTTCGGTCTGCATTATGATCTCCATCCCGGCGCTGGAGACACCGAACTGGGACGTGAAACCACTTTTGAGCACATCAGGGCCGAGCTGGAGAAAGTCCACCCTGATTTTGTGCAGTATGACTGCAAGGGCCACCCCGGTTGGGCGGGATATCCCACCAAAGTGGGCTCTCCCTCACCTGGGATTGTCAATGATGCCCTCAAAGTTTGGCGCGAGGTGACCCGTGACCTGGGCATCCCTCTTTCGATCCATTATTCGGGAGTATGGGACACACGAGCCATCGAGCTCCACCCAGAATGGGCCAGGATCGGAGCGGATGGGAAACCGGACAAAAACAACACCTGCCCATTGAGTGATTACACCCGGGAACTGATGATCCCTCAACTCCTCGAGGTCATCGACAACTACGGAATCGATGGGATGTGGATTGATGGGGAGTGCTGGGCCAGCTTCCCTTGTTATTGTGAACGCTGCAAAGCGGAGTTCACCAAACGGACCGGGATTAAGGAAATCCCCCTGAAGGCTGAGGAGACTCACTGGCAGGAGTGGATTGCTTTCCACCGGACCTTGTTCGTGGAGCATGTCACCCAATACACCAACGCAGTCCATTCCAAGTACCCGGATGTGATGGTCTGCAGCAATTGGATGTACAGTGTCCGGATGCCGGAGGAGATCACCGCGCCTATTGACTACTTGAGCGGAGATTATGATCCCTCCTTCGGGGCCGAAAGGGCCTGTGCGGAGTCGCGTTTTATCGGAGGACGTGGTCTTCCCTGGGATCTGATGGCCTGGAGCTTCCTACGTACGGGGGATCAACCCTGGACCTTCAAGACGGTTCCACACCTTTGCCAGGAGGTTTCCACGGTTCTTGCACAGGGCGGAGCGGTCTTTATCTATGACACACCGTTGCGTTCTGGACGCTTAACCGGCTGGCACCAGGATATTTTGGCGCAAGTGGCCGATTTTTGCCGCAAACGCAAAGAGGTCTGTCATAAGACCCAGACCCTCCCGCAGGTGGCCATCCTGCACAGCCAGACCTACTTTACCAAACACAATGCCCCCCTTTATGGACTCAGCGCCCATGGCCCCATGGAGGGCGCGCTCCATGCCGTACTCGAGAATGGCTATTCGGCGGACAGGC
>CAZORO010000606.1:0-3396 GCA_964581845.1 uncultured bacterium | reverse complement strand
AACCCCCCTCTCCCACTGGGAGAGGGGGGCAATGGTTACCCGGTTCGCAGGAGGAAATGGAGCACCGGCTCAATGAACCGAAGGAACGCCTCCTGTCGGGAACCACACGCGATGTGGACAATGTGATCTATCTCCATCAAGAGGATCATGAGCCGTCCCCGAGACTCGACCTGCTGGCAACCCATTCCTGGGGGGAGGTCTCGGTCACCACCCTGGTTTCCAAGTACAAGAAGATTCGTTTCGAGACCCATGAGAATGTTGGGTTTGGCGAGGTCCACCTGCCGGAGATGGAGCTACAAACAGAAGCCTATTGGATCTCATTCGAGGAGTGGCTCGAGACCCACCTGATTTCAAAGGGTTTGAGCCTTGGGGGCGCGGTGCGTGCACTCTCCTCAGCTTTAGCCTCGGCAGCTCCTTTGCATGTGATGTGTGACCCAAGGGATATCCGTAGCGTGCCAATGGTCAAGTCCCCATTTGTGCAACGGCCCACGATTTACCTTTACGATTACTACCCAGGCGGAGTGGGAATCGCCAAGAAGGTCTATGAGATGCAAGACAGGATTTGGCGGTCGGTGTTGGCGCTCATCGAGGAGTGCCATTGTGAGAAGGGGTGTCCCTCCTGTGTTGGACCACCGGTAGAGGTCGGCTCCAGCGGGAAGCGGAGCGCCTTGATGCTACTCAAAGAGCTGGTTGGAGATTGATTTCTGTGTCTTTGTCCGCTGTCCCGCTTTTCTGCAAGGAGTTTGTCCGGTCATTCAAGACCACGGGGGCAGTCCTTCCCAGCGGGAAAGCGCTCGCGAGAGCCTTGGTGGATCCTCTCTTGGAGATCCCGCGGCCCCGAACCATTCTCGAGGCCGGACCGGGAACCGGCGCGGTCACGGATTACCTGCTCAAACACCTCAAGGAAGGAGACCAGCTGATCCTGTGTGAGATCAATCCAGAGTTCGCGGATTATCTTGGCAAACGGTTAACAGAGGATCCGGAATGGCAGCTTCACCAGAGTCAGATCAAACTCATCCGAGAGGATGTCCGTAGGCTCCTTGAACCCAAGCAGTATGACTTCATCCTCTCCGGACTTCCCCTCAACAACTTCACTCCTGGCTTGGTGGAGGAAATCCTGAATGGCTTTCTGACGGCGTTAACCTCCAGGGGCGTCCATACGTTCTTTGAATACATTCTTTTCAGGGAACTCCGGATGAAAGTGGGGTCCTTGAAGGAAAGGGCAAGGATGTCTGGAATCCACCAGGTAGTCCGGGATGTAATAAACCATACGAAATGGCGACGTTCTGCTATACTATTAAATGTACCACCCGCATGGGCTTATGCCGTGCGTAAACCAGCGGATCCAGTTGGGACCCACCCGGTACCCAGCCTCGCCGGAAAATGACCGGAATCTCGGGAAACACCCGAGATCATCCGGCAAGCAATTCACCCTCAGAGAGCCGAGTGAGAGCATGAGACTGCTTCAGTCCCTTCATCTACGCCAGAAGTTCCTTCTCATTATGGGAATTGCCTTCCTGTTGCCGCTCTTTTTTTACACGGGCTTTATGGGTTTGTGTCTGTTATCCATCGGGGAGATTGAACGAAGGTCGATGTCCGATGAGATACTGGAAACCGAGCATCTTGTTAGATTACTCATGGGACATCTGGAAAGGGCTGCTCAGTTTATCCGCACTCAGACTGGCACGGAATATGGAAATGGAGAAGGAGATCGCTTTTCCTCCCAGAGCCAATTTGTTAGTGACTGGCTCAAGAAGGTGAGCCGGCTGGAATTCGCGGTGTTGCATCAAGGAGGACAATTCAATCCCTTGTTCATCAGGAAAGTCCGTTCAGAAAATGAGCCTCTGTCTCACAGCATCATGGAGACTTTCAGAAACTTGGACAAATCCACCTCTGGCTCTGGTTTCATAAAGATTCATGGAAAGACCTATCTTGTTCACCTGTCGCCCGATACAGATCCCCTTTCGGGTGTCGACATTCTGCTGGGAATGGATCTTGAGAAGGAAATGCTTCCACCTGTTTCCCAAGGCTCTCAAGGACGCTTCGTGATCACTGAGATCCCAAAGGAGGAGGTTCCAGTAAGGCAAGAGTCAATCTGGGAAACAAACGATAACAAGGGGAGTATTACCATGCACCGGTCACTGCCGGGTCTGGTTCCGGGGTCTTTGTTTGATCTCCAATACACCTCACAGATAGCATTATTTGATCAACTCCGGACCCGGCTGGTCTGGTTTCCCACATTCTTCCTTGGAACTATTCTCATCTCCAGCTTGATTGGAGCGGCCTGGGCAACCACGTTGGTGTTATGGCCCTTGAAACGGATGAGTACCACCATGGCCTTGGTGTCTGGCCCCGGGGACTATATTACACGGATTCCCGAGGACACTGGGGATGAGATTGGCGACCTGGCCGCTAGTTTCAACCGGCTCATGGCCCGCCTTGAGGAAGCCCAGAAAGACCTGGAATCAGCCCAAAAGGCCCAGGTTGAAGCCGAGAAACTGGCCACCCATGAAATCAACAATCCACTGGCAGCCTTGGTTGGCCAAGCCGAACTTCAGTTACTCGATTCCAAGACCCCCACGAAGATGAAGAAGTCTCTTGAGGTTATCCATGATATGGGATTACGTATCGCTGAAGTAATAAAGAAACTGCAGCGGGTGGATACGGTTCACACAACCACCTATCTGCGCAACCAGAATATGGTCCAGATCAACATCCTTGAGCCAGAGGAACAAAAGGTGGAAGTGCCGGGCTGGAAAGATGCGAATCAAACGGAAAAGGTCATCGGTGTAAGTCAAATGTGATAAGGCCGTTATGATCCGGCTTGAGGAGGAGCTGGACACAAAACCAAGTACCATATGCAGAACATGGCGGCACTGGTATCAAGCTCATATAGAGACACACTATTCCCATAACGAACATAAACACAAATCCGCTGCCTGTTTTCCTCGTGACTCTGGCCTCAATCAATCCGCTACGCCTGATGCTTCCCACATTCCCAAGTGATACCATGTCATCATTCAAACCCAAGGGTGGTCCAATGGATTTTCTCATCTATGGCGCGGGAGCGATTGGCTGTTTTGAGGGGGGATTCCTGGCTCGGACGGGAAACCAAGTCACCCTCTTTGGCCGTGAGAACCGGATGAGACGGATCGCGGAGGAGGGCCTCTATGTGGATGGCATCTTTGGCGAGTTTCATGTTCCCTTCATCCACACCGCTTGGGAGATCTCCCAGATCGTGGACCATCCCTTCGATGTCATCCTGTTCTGTGTCAAGGCTTTCGACACGGCAGGGTGCCTGGAGGATCTCATCCGGCTTGTCCAGAAGCAGACTCTCGTGGTTTCGCTTCAGAATGGTCTTGGAAATGTGGAGAATATCGCGGGGGTTATCGGAGG
>CAZORO010000605.1:0-3419 GCA_964581845.1 uncultured bacterium | reverse complement strand
GAGATATGGCAGGGAATTCAAGCGCTGAAAAAACGAGTGCCAAGAAAAATAGCAGAAATCACAATGAAAGTTGCCTATTTCGTGATCATCTTAATGCATAGCAGGCAAACACAGCGATTTCTTCGTACTCTGTTTGTTGTGGTAGTTTTGGTTATAGTGATTCTAGACGGGATTGGTTTGGCATTCACGAGCAAACCAATTCCGGTACAGTGGGAAACAATTGTCACCCGTGGTCTGCCAACTGGAAAACTTCCTATGATTACCTCATTTGCCACAAGCGCAAATCAACGGTCAACTTGGGTTGGAACATGGGGTTTTGGCGTCTTTCTGTCCCACGATAATGGACAAACCTGGCAACCAACGAATGATGGGCTTACAGATCACCATGTCAATGCTTTGATCATAGATCCGAACACTGATCGCATCTTTGCGGGTACCCATGCTAATGGCATATTTGTGCTAAATGACGATCTAGTGTGGCAATCTATCAATGATGGTTTGCCAGCATCAGAGATTTCGTGCTTGATTATTAACACCAAGGGACAGCTATTTGCTGGAACCGCTGACCAGGGGATATTTTTCTACTCCGAGGATAGTCGTAGTTGGAAATCTGTCACTGGTGTGCCGTCGGCAAGAGTTCGGACTCTAGCTATGGGGCCGGATAGCAAAGCTCTGTTCGCGGGGACTAGCAAGGGTACATTTTATTCGGTTGATGAAGGACTTTCCTGGAAAAGCGTCAAGATCGGATTGCAGAATTGGATAGTCTGGGCTTTCACTGTAGGAACGGATGGACACACACTGTTTGCTGGGACAGATGGTGGAGGGCTATTCTTGTCACGTGATTTGGGAATCACGTGGCAACATATTGATAGTGAGGTGTTGGGGCAACATGTCATTTCATTAATAAGTGATCTCGAAAGAGATATCATAGTAGCGGGAACGGTTAATGGGGTTTTTTACTCACATGATGGTGGAAATTCATGGTTGCCAGCCAACAATGGATTGGAAGAGGCTCCTGTTTGGGCTTTACAGGCAGGAGTAGATGGTGACCGAATCTACGCTGGTACATCTGCTGGCGGTTGGTTTTCTGACGACTTCACTATGGATTGGCAACCGCTTAAGGGCGATTGGACAAGATTGCAAGTCTTCACAATAGTACAAGATGAAAATAGCGCTGACGGCCTCTTCGCTGGAACGTCCGGTGGAGTTTTCTTTTTAGAGGGGATGGACAAAGAATGGGTACCAAGAAATGAAGGGCTAACGAATCCTTTCACATGGTCTCTAGTATCAGGCAAAAACGGGCTCTTGCTAGCCGGTACATCTGAGGGGTTATTCAGATCAGAAAATGGAGGCATAGCATGGCAGAAAGTGGAGCTGGAAGGTGATGAATCAATAGTGTGGGCTCTTGTCAGCTACACACTACATGACCAAACTAAAGGAATAGCCGCTCGCACTACTAATGGTTTGTATTACTCTATTGATTTGGGACGTACCTGGCAACGAAATGTTAATGGACTGACCAGTTTTGACGTGAAATCCTTCCTAATTGCCCCTGAAAACGGAATCTTTCTGCTTGGACTAAACCATGTAATTCTGCCACTGGGCCAGTTTTCAGGCGAGAACTGGCTTTCAGGGCAGGCAACTTTTGGAATTCGTCATCGTGTGCTATCGTCCGAGGACATGGGCGGATTATGGAATCGAGTAAATGATGAGCAGATTGAAGAAGTTTTACAGGATTTCGCTGTTACGCCAGGCACAGGAATTGTCTATGCTGCTGCATATGATGGAAGTCTCTACTCCTCAAGCGATGGTGGGAAAAACTGGGGGGAAGTAAAAACAGATAGCATACCAAAGATGATTAATGATCTCTACATATGCGACTCTGCTTTGATGTATGCTGCCACTGATGGTGATGGAGTTTTCCAATCGTCTGATGGTGGAATAACTTGGACTTCATTCAATCAGGGTCTATCGAATCTAGTAGTATCGTCCATTCTCACTAATAAGAATGGTGATCTGGTAGCATCTACTTTTGGTGGAGTATTTTGGTACAGTGAAGAGGAAAAGAGATGGAAAGCGCTGAATTATGGCCTGAGTGAGGTGGAAAACCTCAATTTGGTCGAAGCAGACGGGGAAATGCTCTGGGCGCAAATAGAAGACAGAGGAATTTACCAGTCAAATGATGAAGGGCATAGCTGGAGACCATCACCTGATCGCACCGCCTCCCCTACTCAGGACGTAATTTCCTCAAGAATACAATCTTTGGTTTTTGACACTCAATACGAACCCCAAATTGTTGCTATCAATGGAAATCTGGCAACGCTCTATGCATCTACCGGGGCATCTCTGCTACTCCGTGCCGAGATCTCACTCCCACCTCTCGTACAGCATGCACCGTTGCCATATCTCAAATTTATCTCTTGGACCCGCTCCGCGTTGCATAATATGGTAACTTCATGGATCCTCGCGGGTTTTCTTATCATTATATTGGAGTATATCGTGCTAACATATTCACGGACGGTAAGGTCAAATAGATTGCCTCTAAGAATGATAATGTGGTTGTTAGTCCATCCCTCTCTCTCTGCAAATGGTTATCAGAGATTCAAAAAAGAGTGGCTTGATAGTAATGCTCTCGAAAGACTGATCATCATTGTAGAATCAGATACGAACATGTTCCCAATAGATCACTTGGAATTTCAGTTAAACGAAATTTGTGCAATATACAGTGACAGTCAGCTCCAGAATGCTATCAACATGCTCATGCAGCGAAATATTGTTGAGGCCGGAATTTATGAGTTAATTGATCCTATGACTTCCCCTTCCGTGTTTTCTGCTCTGAAGAACCTTCAATTCCTGGCCAGATATGATCCCCGCACTCCTAAGCAAGTATTCCTGGATCTTCGAAGTCACGGCATTCCAGAACTCAACAGCTCCTTTTTTGCATGGATCAACCCGGCATTGCCACGGATTCTCGCCAAAGAATTGGTCGCTGATGAAAAAATGCGTTTGGCCGAGCAAGTGCGGCAGGAACACCCGCTTTATGCCCGAACACGGGAGTTTTTATCCCAAGCCAACTTCCATTTCGAAGAGTTGGGTACAGACGCTTTTATTATCAAGCCTCAGGGTCCGGCGCACCCCCAAGCGGAATATGGTGTGCTTTACACCCGCCTCATCGCCAGACGTGCGCCTACTGGCGACGACTTCACTGCTGTCTGCGAGTCCGCCCACACCCATTATGGCAACGACCTCACGCACCGCGTTGTGTTGGTTATCAGCGACCAGCGGCCCGAGCCGGGTGCGCGCTATCGCCTCTACGAGATTCGCCAGCGGGAGGGGTTGGCAATTGTCCCGCTCGATGTCACCCTCTTCGGGCAGATCAAGCCGGATCGTACCGCTAACGATATCTTGACCACAGAAAT
>CAZORO010000604.1:0-3431 GCA_964581845.1 uncultured bacterium | reverse complement strand
AGCGCATTGTCTCAGGCAACCCAGGTGCTGGATCAAACCGGGCAAGAACTGCGCGGAATGGTTGAATTGCTCCATGTCGAGGGAAAACCCGAAAGCGCGGACCTGGATCCAGCCACCATCCGAAGCCTCCAGGCGATCGGGTACCTGCAATCCGAAAGGAATCCATCCAAGACTGGAAACCCAGAAGCCACTTTGTCTCACATCCAGCCGGCGACGCCCTAGATTTCTCTCCTGGTTTCACTGCCGGGCATCCTCCCTCATAATGCCGAGTGGGATGCACGAGAAGACAACCAGACATGTCCAGGATGTACCCCATTCCGAATGGATCGAACGGGGGGCATTGCGGCTGATCCAAGACCTGCGCCATGCAGGGTTTACCGCTCTGTGGGCAGGAGGCGCGGTCCGGGACCACTTGCTGGGACGCCCCTTCTCGGATATCGACATCGCCACCTCCGCTACACCCGAGCAGGTTCTATCTCTATTCCCCCACGCGGTTCTTACCGGCCAGTCCTTCGGAGTGGTACGTGTCCCACGGGAGGAGGCCTGTTATGAAGTGGCGACTTTCCGGACTGATGGTGTCTACCATGATGGACGCCGTCCCGAGACGGTGTCATTCACTGATGATCCGGCCATCGATGCCCGGCGGCGGGACTTCACTGTTAATGCCCTCTTCTTTGATCCTGTCGAACACCAGGTGCTCGATTTCGTTAATGGCCAACGCGACCTCCAGAGCGGCCTGATCCGCGCGGTCGGAGACCCTCACCAGCGTTTTTGCGAAGACCGTCTCCGTCTTCTTCGCGCCATCCGCTTCTCGGCAGGACTCAATTTCACGATCGAAACCGCCACCTGGGAGGCCATCCGTCAAGAAGCTCCTGGTATCCAGGAGATCAGCCCCGAGCGGATTCGTGATGAGATCATCCGGATGCTGATACAACCCCGGGCGGGCTATGCATTCCGCCAACTTAAGTCCTCGGGCTTGTTGAAATGGATTCTCCCGGAGGTAGACCGTCTTGAGGGGGTCGCGCAGCCTGAGGCGTTTCATCCCGAGGGGGATGTCTTCGAGCACACCATGCTGCTGCTCGATAACTTGGAGAATCCCACCGAGGTGTTGGCTATGGCGGCTCTGTTCCATGATATTGGCAAGCCAGACACCTTCGAACTCGCTGACCGTATCCGGTTCAACCGCCATGATCGGCTTGGAGCAGAGATGTTCGACCAGATCGCCACCCGCCTGCGTCTTCCCCTGCGCCAGTCAGAGCGTGTACATACCCTGGTGGCGCGTCACATGCAAATCGGCCAGGTCAGGAGGATGAAGGTTTCGACCCTCAAACGTATGCTGCGTGGCGAGGAATTCCCCGAGCTGCTCGAACTCCACCGGCTGGACTGCCTTGCCTCTCACCAGGAGACCGATCTTTACGAATACTGCCAGGAGCAACGGCAGCTCCTCTCAGAGGAGGAGTTGAAACCTGAACCGTTGCTGAATGGCCATGACCTGATCGCTTTAGGGCTTGATCCAGGGCCGCTCTTTGGGCGGATTCTCCGCGAGATTGAAGACCTGCAACTCGAGGGTGAACTCCAGTCACGCGAAGACGCGCTCGAATATGTCAAAAGGAAATACCAACCATGACTTCCGGCTTTGATGATTCATACACCACCGCTGTCACCGTCAACCTCCAGGCGATTGTGAACAACTATCATCTCCTGCGCGAAAGGGTGGGGTCCCAGACCGAGGTGGCCGCTGTAGTCAAGTCCGATGCCTATGGCCATGGGATGTTGCCGGTCTCCAAGGCCCTTTGGAATGCCGGATGCCGGACCTTTTGCGTGGTCTCCATCGATGAGTGCATCGCCCTTAAGCATTCTCCGTGTGGCAAGGGAAGGATCCTCAAACTGACCCCCTCGCTCCCGCCGGAATATGAGGAGGTTCAGAGACTCGGCATCGAACAGGTGGTCTCCTCAAAAGAGGACCGGGAGAAATGGGAAAAATGGCTGAGTAAAGAGGGGAAAACGCTCAAGGTCCACCTCAAGGCTGACTGCGGCATGGGACGGCTGGGATACATGCCAGCGGAATTTGATGAAGAGATCTCTCACCTGGCGGAATCCAAATGCTTTCAGGTTGAGGGGGTGATGAGTCATCTGCCTGTCTCCGATGAGCTGCCTCTCAATGATTTGGAAAACAGAGAAAAAGGGATACTCCACATATCGGATGAGATCGAGCGATTCAGCCGGATTTCCGAAACCACGCGGAAAGCTTTCGGCAACAGTCTGACACGCCATATCGCCAATAGTGGAGCGGCTTTGTACCATCCTGAAGGCTGTTTCGATATGGTACGTATCGGGCTGGCTCTGTATGGCTCGGATCCCCGTGGAGGAAATCCCATCGCCTTAGGTTTGCTCCCCGCAATGAGTTTCCGGACTCGTCTGGTCCAGACCCGGGATTACATGCCGGAAGAGACCATCGGTTATGGACGGACCTACCGTGTCAACCAAAAGATGCGGGTGGGTGTGATTCCGGTGGGTTATGCGGATGGTCTGTTCAGGAGGATGGGGGAGCAGGGATATGTTTTGGTTAGGGGTAAACGGTGCAAGATTCTCGGACGGATATCCATGAATCTGATCTCGATCAATCTATCTGGTGTCGAAGAGGCGGGGATGGGTGAAAGGGTTACCCTGTTGGGCGAGGACCATGGGGAGTGGATCACCGCCGAAGAGATGGCACATTGGGCGGGTACGATCTCCTATGAAGTTTTCACGACCATCGGGCAGATACACGCGGTCCATGCCCAAGGCAATGAACCAGCTTCAGAACACTGAAAGACTGGCTTTCCATTTGGTAGACTTCCGTTCATCAAAAGCCTGAGTTTATACTTAACGGATGATGCGTATTCCCAGTAAGTTTACTATCCTTATTCTGATCCCATTGATTCTGTTGGGAGCCGGAATGTGGGTGGAATCCTTCTTCCAGGATCTTCAACCTGACCCCATGGTCACCCACCTTCTGAGTTTGCCGCCAACGGATCTCCAGCTGAGTACCCCACTGTGGGATTATCGTACCGTCCTTTCCCCGGAGTGGGTTATCACGGAGAAACCGGATGGCCTGCGTGAGTATTCCTGGACAGGCACACTTCATGCCGATCCCAATGTGCCAGGCCTTGAGGTTTTATCGGGAGACAAGGAACTACCTCTCATTTCCACCAGCAACTGGGAGAAATCCTTGTCGACCGGATACAGGTATACTCCCAGTCAAGAGACACTGCTGGTCAAGGATTACTTCTTCGCTTCGGATCACACCAACTTTTTCAAAACTCACCTGGAGTGGAGCGATCCCATTCTGGAATGGGAGGCTTTGACGGTTGCATCCGATGCCAGTTCCATCGCGCTGTGTCTCGCCTTTGATGGAGTCTGGGCCTCAACGGTGGAGATCTCCTGTAATG
>CAZORO010000603.1:0-3437 GCA_964581845.1 uncultured bacterium | reverse complement strand
GGAGAAAGTACCAGTGAGATCCTTTCTTATGCTCATGTTGGCCGCCGTGGCCGCCTGTGCTGAACAACCCTTGCAGGAATTCGTCTCAGCACGTAGAGGCATCACTGAAAATCAGAGGTGGGAATCCGTCTATGACTTCACGGAATGTTTCAAAGAAGCTGAGGTGACCGATACCATGGCCACCCATGTCACCTCCGAACAGGTCGACAAGGTGACGCGTCCGGGCATTTTCCAGCACCCCAATCCGGCTGGCCAATCAATGGCCCGGATGCATTTTCCCAAGGTGACACTCCCACAAATTGCACCCAACGAGAAACTTGTGTTGCACTTCTACATCGCCATGTCGGAAAGAATCAGTGACGGCATACTCACCCAGGCCGATGGGTGCCGTTTCCTCATTGAGGTAGATGGACAATCCGTGTTTGACAAGACCTATTTCCAGCGTGACTGGTTCGAATGGGTTGTGGACCTCACAAGTCTTGCCGGGAAGACGGTTTCCGTCACGTTTCGCATGGATCCCTTGAGCAACTCGAATGCTGACTGGGCCTTGTGGGGTGAACCAGCCATTCTCATCGAGGGCCGGAAGGCGCGAATGAAGAAAGGTCCCGCCTTTAGTCCGCTAATGGTGAGTCAACTTGACAGTCTTCCCGGGCCGAAACGAGTAATTGACGTAGTTGAGGAAGGTAACACCACAACCATCATCACTGTTATGGATGAGCACCTCGACCTGGCGGCGCAGCTCAAATCCCATCAAGAGAGTGTGGCCCCACCCGTGCCGCTGGCGCCTGAAATTGTAGCCGGAGAAGGTCCCGCGCCTGGGAACCATACACTCATCCGCATTCTCAATCATTATGGTATTGCCCGCGTGCAGTTTTTGGCCTATCCGCTGGCTGTCCAAGGTGGTGTGAATGTGACCGTCGGCTGCAAGGCTGATGGCAGTCGGTGTATCGTAACCGCACCGTTACTTGATACAACAACCCGCGATATCCGTCTTTTCACTTCCTGGGGTGGTCTCCTGGGTTCGTTCCAACCAGATCCAGCCATCGAAGCTCCTTTTGCTCTGACGGTGGGTAACTTTTTCATAGACAATCCCGGTGACGAAATCGCCGTGACCGCAAAGGGAGGGGAGAAACCTACTCACCCGCTGTACATCTACGGATTGGAGGGTAAGTTGGTAGGCCGTATTTTCCTTCCAGAGTCTTTTGGGGGAGAGTGTGCGCTTAGCACCCAACCTGGAGACCAATCAGACGCCCTTATGGCTTATGACAAGAAGGAAGGCAATTTGTATATGATGACGCCGAAGACGGGTGAGGCGCGTGTCATCGTAAAGACCAATGCGGACCGTTACTCGGGTGCTTTCCCAAGTGTACACGATGGTTCTGTCTGGTTGAGTGGGGACCACCCGGCCGACTCGGTGATCCATCAGGTGGCCGCGGATGGCACCTTTTGTGATGTGAATGTGGGGAAGAGGGAACAACTCTTCTGGTACCAATGGGGTCATTGGCGGGAATATGGCGGTGCTTCCCCGGAAGATGGGAAACATGTGCGCCTGTCCCAGTTTAAGCATCTCCGGACCGATTATATGTCTCCCGCTCATCCGGACACCAACGACTGGACCGGTTCCAAGTTCGTAGCCCGTGCAAAGGCCCTTGTTGATGCTTATGAAGAGACCCTGCCGTGCATCTGGGAGCCCTGCTTCACCCACCGTCAACCCGGTGGCGCATTCGGTCCCTGGAACGAAAAACGGGACGAAGAGACCGGGCTGCCCAAGTATAATATGCTGACCCGCAACAACAACATCGTTGAGTACACCGAATTCGAGAGCAAATTCTACACCAGCACCTATGGTTTTGGTTGGCCAGCCCTCGAGAACTACTACATCCTGCCATTACGAGGATTCCTTCATCTACTGGCGGAACCATTCCGGAAGAACCCAGAGCACTTTGTGGCAGTTGAGCCCAACCATGAACACGAAATTGCTGTTGAGGAAGATGGCAGCAAGGGTGACTATAACCTCAAGATGATTGAGGGGTATTATGACTACCTTAACCGGAAAACTGGTGGTGGCTCCGAGGAGATAGCCCGGAGATATGGTCTCCCTTTCGATCAACTCGAGGGATATTTCGATGCTCCCCGTAACTGGAAACGCGGTGGGTGGGATGACTATGTGGATGCGAATCCCTTTTACACGGATTGGGTGGCCTACAACCGCTATGTGGTCAACCGCCGTCTCGCCCAAACCTACCGGGAGGCACTGTTGGCTGGTTTCCCGCCGGACAGCATCACATCCCACCAGATTCCAGATGTGTATGCCTTAGGCTCGCTCCAATCCTTTAGCACAGTCCTGTCCCGTTTCTCGCCTATTGATTACGCCATGACCGCAGGCATCGGTTTTGGCTTTACCCGTTATGGTGTCTGGTATCGTGACAAGGAGAATATCGTGCAGGGGGCGCGGGACACCGGTTTCGGTATGTTCACCATCGGAGAATACCAGGCTCTCACTCCCAGCATGGAGGAGGCATTCGGCCAACTGCTTTACATCCACCAAAATGGAGGTTACAGCGTTCACTGCATGTGCTGGCCTGAAGGGCATGATAAAGGTTTCAATGCATCCATGGTCGAAGCCTTGCACCGTCTGCTTGAACAGGACCCACCCCGGCCAGGTGTAACTGGCGGCGTGGGCCAGATCCGTGCATTTCACGATGGCGACCGGAAATTCAACATCGTAAGTCTCGGTACCGGGCCTGAACGCCGGGGACTGCTCAAGAGTGTCAACAACGACGGGAGTTGGGAAGGGACTGTCTATGTGACTCCCTTCCGCACTCATGTGACAATTGGAGAGGTTGCTCTGACTCCTGGTGAAAAAGGGACTGTCCTGTCCGATGGCATGGGTGGATTGCGTCCCGGCGAACAGTTGGAACTTGTTGTTGACGTCGCAGGCGACGGCTCAGAGGCTTGCCTACGCATCAGCATCCTCAATGGTGAGACGCCGCTTCCGGGACTTGTGGCTGAAGCACCCGTGGGGGCGGGGCGGAAAACTGTCCGTTATGTACTCCGGATTCAACTCGAAACACCCCGGATCCGTGTCCGGGTAGAACCTGTCGCTTCAGCAGTGCTCGCTGACACCCATCTCTACCGGGAAACCCAACAGGCTGTCGCACCCCATCTCGGTATCACTTCCGCTGAGCCTCACAAGGGTGGTGTCACTTTCGATATCTTGCCCGGAAAATGATCAATGGGACACATATTCTGAAAATTTGGGTGAATAGCTTATCCTGAACCCAACATGAAAGGTTCATCGCGATCAATGGCAATGACCATACGTTCACGCTAGACGCTGTCCGTGTCATATTTGCCGCTCGACACTACATAAATCCGAAAAATTTTAATCGTATCCCAGAGTGGTTTCATGACAATCCTGAAATGGCAGTCATGGT
>CAZORO010000602.1:2466-3444 GCA_964581845.1 uncultured bacterium | reverse complement strand
AGTTCGCTGATATCCAGACGGGTAACCATAAAACGTCCACGTCCCGAATAGGCCAGCATCTGGCGTGTCAGGTCTGTCGCTCTGCGGGTAGCCTGGATGGCCTGCTTGACTCCAGAGTGAGCCGGAGAGCTTGGCAAGAGATCCAGCTGGACAAGTTCCAAGTTTCCAAGAATGGCCATGAGAAGGTTATTGAAATCATGGGCGATCCCACCGGCCAAAACACCCAGGCTCTCGAGCTTTTGGGTTTCGAGAAGGCGGTGCTCCATCTCCAGACGCTCTTTTTCAGCCGTCTTACGTTCGGTGATATCCCGGTCGATGCCACGGTAACCAAGGAACTCTCCATCGATTCCAAAAAATGGGACACCACTTGTTTCCAGTACAATCAGGTGTCCATCACGATGCCGGTTAATATTTTCGAGTCTGACTATGGGCTGCCGAGCCTTAACAATTTCTTGATAGATCTTCTCGACCTTTCGTGCTTCCTCTTCCGGCATGAAATCGAATGGTGTCCATCCGATAACTTCCTCAGGATCGTATCCAAGGAGGTCTTTAATCCTGGGACTTATATAGTCAATCGTTCCACTAGCATTCACCTCCCAGACCAGATCAAAAGTGGTTTCCACCAAAGCACGGTATTTCTCCTCGCTATTACGGAGGGCTCTCTCGGCTTGTTTGCGTTCAGTGATATCCCGGTCGGTGCCACGATATCCGAGAAAGGCGCCATCAGCCCCATATATCGGAATGGCTGTTGTTTCGAGTACGATTAAGTGGCCATCCCGATGCCGATTCACATTCTCCAGAGCGATGATGGGTTGGTAATTTCCAGCGAGATTGGTAAAGATTTTCTTGATTCTGCCTGCTTCATCCTCGGGCATGAAGTCAAAGGGTGTTGCCTTGAGAATCTCACTGGTTGAATACCCTATAAAGTCCTCCCCCTTGGGGCTGGAATAGGTGTATCGCCCCTCGGTATCCACTTCC
>CAZORO010000602.1:0-2456 GCA_964581845.1 uncultured bacterium | reverse complement strand
AGATCCAATCGTAACTGGTTTCCACCAAAGCGCGGTACTTCTCCTCGCTTTGGCGGAGGGCCTCCTCGGCCTGTTTCCTTTGACTGATGTCACGGTTAAACGAAAAGAACAAGCCATCTCCGATGGGCCAATAGGACACACACACCTCAACCGGTCTAACCGTACCATCCTTTGCCCGCAGAAGGGTTTCGAACAGGTCGTATCCACGATCCATGATCCTTTGGAGGTGATTCTTGGTTTCCACTTGTTGTTTGTTGACTTCGATATCTCCCAATCTCATCGTAAGGAGCTCTTCACGGCTATAGCCTAAAAGGCGGAGTAAGGCATCATTGATTTCAAGAAGCTGACCCCTCCGGTCAAATATCAAGACGCCATCGGCCGAGGTTTCAATAACCGCCCGGTATTTCTGTTCGCTGGCGCGAAGCTCCTGTTCGATCCGTCTCCTTTCACGCACCTCCTGGTCAAGATCCGCCGCCTCGCGCATTAAGCGTTGGTGCATCCTGCGGACCTCCAGCGCCGCCAGGAAGAGACCTGTCATCAAGAGGCCAAGCCCTGCCCAGAGGAAGGATCTCTTAGCGACGACCATCAGCACGGAGTTCTTACTAAATGGGAGGTCTTCATAGAGCCATGGACACACCAGAAGCAGCTGTACGAGAAGCGATCCAGCTATAAGTAGTAGGCCCAATATGAGAGGGAAGATTAATTTCTTCAGGAAGAATGTTCTATAAATTAACAGGAAAACCGAACTGCTCACTCCGAAAATGGCAATAGAATGCAAGATGAGTGCTTTGAATGGTTCCAGAATATGGAGGTTCTCCAGCGGATCGGTAACCATTTCCACCATGACCCCAGAAATCAGAAACACCACCGGTGCCCAGTCAAGAATGGCATCGGATTTCCGTGGTCTGGAAGAGATGAAACTGGAAGGGAGCTCAGTTCCCATGTGCGGAGTGACCCCCTGGGGCTCTTGTGGAGAACGTGGCGAGGTAATCCTGCTCATGCTCAGAGAAATCTCATTCCCTTCTGGAGAACCGCCGGGAGCGATTCTCAACATATGTAAAACCGCCCATCAGGCAGTTTATTTGCTTACCAGCCCATTCCACGCAGCCATTCCGCGCACAGAGTGGTCCAGGTGGCAATTTGCGGAAAATCGGGTGCAAGCCCCAAACCATGCGGTCCGTCAGGATAGATGTGCATCTCAAAGGGGATCCCTTTCGCGCGCAGGGAACGTGCGAACTGAATGCTGTTCTCCACCGGTACCCCTTCATCATTGGCGGTCGACCAAAGGAAGGTGGGCGGGGTGTCATCGCGCACCTGGTCCTCCAGCGACAGCTTTGCCCGCTCCGCCGGGGAGGCGTCCTTACCCAACAGGTTGTCGAAGGATCCCCGGTGGCCAAAGTCCTTGGAGCTAATGACAGGATAACAGAGGACCAGTGCATCTGGACGGCTGCTGACTCTTTCAATGGGATCATCTGCATCCGATTTCCCCGGCTCGAAGAAGACACCTGATGAAGCGGTCAAGTGACCTCCCGCCGAGAATCCAAGGATGGCGATCTTGTCTGGTTTGACTTTCCACTCAGCCGCTCGCGCACGAACCATGCGGATCGCCCTCTGAGCATCCATCAACGGCTCTGGGTGGCGGTGGGGGCTGACACGGTAATCCAAAACAAAGGCATGAAATCCAGCCTGGTTGAAGAAATCCGCGATCGGCCACTTCTCATGCTCGGCACGTCCCCCATAGCCCCCACCCGGTACGACGATCACCGCGCCCAATGGCTCTTCGGTTTTCAGTAGACAAGTGGTCAGGGTGGGACGGAAGCCATCATCCACCTTCATGGCGGGAGGGGTGCTCTCCCAAAGGGGGAGTGTGATCTTTTCTTGTCGAAGTGGAGATTCCATGTTTCCTTCCTTTTCCAGAATAGCCGCGCTTCCCTCAGTCCATCTTGTTGTCCCAATGAGAGCCAACAAAGGCATGAGCGCTAGCAACATCTTTTGGATCTTTCCATACTCAATCATGTGAGAGACCTCGCTGGGGGTACGATAGAACGGTTATTCCCTATATGCTAACGTTTTTTCCTGATAAAGCAGAGTCCTGAACATCAATTATTGGAGACACACCATGAAGATCAATAAAATCAATGTTTTTCCTGTACCCCCACGCTCAGTGTTCGTCAAGATTGAGACCGATGAGGGGATTGTGGGATGGGGAGAACCCAGTCTGGAGGGTCATGCCCACACCCAAGTGACCGCTGTTCAGGAATTAGGACGCTACCTGATTGGGAAGAACCCTTTTGAAATCGAACGGCATTGGCAGGCGATGTACCGTGGTGACTTCTACCGGGGAGGCCCTGTTCTGACTAGCGCGATTAGTGGGGTAGATCAGGCCTTGTGGGACATCTTTGGCAAAGCGGTGGGAAAACCCGTTCACCAGCTTCTAGGGGGACGTTGCCGCGATA
>CAZORO010000601.1:0-3475 GCA_964581845.1 uncultured bacterium | reverse complement strand
TTCTTGATGGCTTGATCCAAAAGTAGAAGAAGAAGGCGTTCGCGATAACAACAGCAAGTATGATGAAACGCCATAGATGCGGCTCAACCCACGCCATCTTGCCAAGGTTCAACCCGGCCAGCAAGGATCCCCAAACTTGGTAGAAAAAGCAAATCAAAGTACCCAGGATTTTCACTTATCGAACTCAAACGGGAAGTTCAGCCGTGTGATCAGCTCGAACTCATCCTCCTCAGGACCGCCAATCAGGTTGTAATTGACACCAACCATGCCCTGCGGACACCCAATCGCGGGTCCCCAATACCCTAGAGCAAAGCTCAGACCGCCGGTTAACTTGACCTCTTCCTCGGCATAATCGGGTCCCCTGGCGCCGAAATCATAAACGGCATCACGCCAGGTCGCACCCAGGTGCAACCACACCTTGCCAGGTTCTCCCATTCCGCAGAACTGGGCCAGGTTGGTGTCGGTCATCAGTCCGGCATAGGGAACATGCCCCTCCTCATTCACATCCAGGTCTGTGAAAACATCCTTCCCCTCTCCTGGAAAGAAAAAGCCACCATAAAGTGAACCTGTAATGCCGAAACCGAAGTACTTTTCGAAGCTTAGGCGTGTGTCAAAATCGACTCCCTCCGAGGAGAGCTCATGACTCAAGGGGATTCCCAAACTGGTCTGGAGGGTAAGGGATGGCAAGAAGGAGGTTTCCGGGATCAAGCCAAAACGCAGCCCCCAGATCCATTTCCCAATCGCCACATCATCATCATCCACCGAGCCAATAGGTGTGTAAAAACCCCCCTCATTCAGGGGTTGATAACTATAGGATTCAATACTCCCAGCGTTATAGAAAATGGGCAGCTCGGTGATCAACTCCACCGGAAGACGCAACGTGCCGATCTCATCCAGGATGCCAAACCGCCAGGCAAAATCACTATAAACACCGACCTCCGAATCCTCTTTCAGAGCGATGACCTTTTCCGTTTTTTCAAAATCGGTTCCGAAGGTCCCGATCGACATGTCGAAATCGAATTCCCATGGTTTGAGGAAATCATCGCCATAAAGCATCAATGGCGTCATATGGAAAGTGTCGGAAATCTTGTTGGGGGCGAACACGGGATCCACCATGGCTGGACGTGTTTGGACTGGCTGGGGACGTTGATAGATACCGGATTCAGCGGGCCATACCGAAAGAAAGGCTGTGAGGGAGAGCCCTAAGACAATGGAAATCATTCCGCGTTTCATAGGATTGGATCCTTTCAAAAAAGACAACTCTTACCCCCCCGCGTGAAAGCTACCCCTCAATAACTCCCCGCTGGTGGATGCCCTTGGTGGGGCAAGCCCCACCCTACCTTCTTGAGAGTATATCAAAATACTCCCACTTTTTTGAGACTCTGCCTTATTCGTTCTGATATTTATGGAAAGGCGGGCATTCAAAAAAACGACGATGAAAAAACCACTGGTCAATCAGCGTTCTTCATCAGTCGCGGATTCATTCTCGGCAGACAGAGGTCTTTCGGCGGGTGCCACGGTCTCCGTCTCCTCCTCGGTGGCTTCCTCCACCTCCCCTGCCTCTTCACTGGTGTCTTCTTCCTCAGCCGCTTCCTCTTTGCTCTCCCTTGGGGCTTCCTTCGAGGCCCCTCCAAAGATCGCTCCCAGCACTCCCCCCACTTTGGCGCCCACTCCAAGGACAATGGCAAGGCCCAACTCAGATGGAGAACTCACAACCACATAAAGCCCGCCTTGGTCATTGATACGTACCGCGGCCAGACCGGTGGCGAGAGGGGATCCCTCCAGGAGAGCGGAAATGGCCTTTGGATTCATGGGACCTTCCCCCGCTGCCTCAGGGGGGATTTGCTTGAGAACTTTTTGAATCGTGGCCCACAAGCGTGGACTGACAAAGGCTAGATCATTCCCCTCCTTGGGAAGGTCCGCCATGAGCGCTTTGAAATCTCCATTGTCAGCCAGCGTAGGTTTGTCCTTGGTAAGTCCAAGCGGATAGTCCAACAGGTCGCCATGGGACAAAAGCATCACCTGCTTGCCATCATAAGCGAACCTTGGAGAAAGGGGGATCTTTTCTGATTCGGGGATTTGGATGTCACGGATCTTGACTTCTGTTCCATCGGGCAGCTTTTCGACTTTTTCCGGATTGGGGAAGATGCCGCAAAGCGCTTTGTAAAGGGTCTCATCCTTTGTGCTAACCACAATCACCAGCTTGGGCTGGGGGATTATGATTGGTGGTTCGGAATCCGGGATTGTGAATTGGGCGGAATCATCGAGGGCCAGGAAGAAGGTCCACTTACCTGACAGGCTCCGAATCACCTCGGGAACCTTCGCGCCCCCGGGATCGCCTCCGGCCTGAAGGGCCTCATCGATTCCAGCCAGAGCCTCAGGTCCCCCCACCTTCAGGGCTATCTCACGCACAAGGTCATAAAGGGCGGAAAGATCGAAATCGAAACTCCGGAATAAAACCGTGTTGGCGGGAGCTTGCCCCATCATATCGAGAGCATGAGGGGCGCCACCGAGCACTTTGAAGAGGCCTTTCCTCTCGCCTGGAATCCGGAGATAGTGCTTGAGTTGGTAGTTTTCCCCCACCTTGGCCGTACTGGTCCCGATATCCTCAATGGCGAAGAGCCCTAACGAGTCGAGAACCTGCTCGACAATTCCAAGGCCCTTTCTGGTTTCCTCGCTTTCATCCGAAGCGAGGATAAACTCTTTGGCGGTGTCGAAAAGCTGCCGGAGCTTATCCTTCACATCCAAGTAAAGGTACATGCTTCCGCCCTGATCGAGTTTTTCTCCAACTTCGGCGAAGCGCGGGTTATCACCAGCGGATTGGGCGAAAGGCGGGAAACTTGAGAAGACAGCCAGGACAATGAACAGGACCGTGAATCTATGGAAAGACATAGTGGCCTCCCTCACGAATACTGAATCCCATGTGGAGCCAGGCTCCAAAGATCACCTTACCCCCCTTCCCCCCTCTCCCATCAGGCGAGGGGAGAATGAGGTTTATTTCACTTCCATCCTTCTGGATGAATCCCGGGGACTTTCATTTGAACTGAATAAAGCGAACTTCGGGCGGTGACAAACAGGATTTTTCCATCGGCGCCCCCAAAAGCACAGTTGGCTGGCTCCTCGGGGACTTTGAGCAGGCCGATCCACCCGCCATTCTTGTCCCATATCCACAATCCGCCTGGGCCAGTCACATAGACATTTCCTTGAGTATCGACTTTCATTCCATCGGCCCCCCACCCCTCCAGCCGTCCAAAAACAGCCGGCTCACCCGCAGCTGAACCATCTGTTTTGAAAGTAAAGGCCTTGACCAACTTCTCCTCGGTGTCATCCACATACAGGACCAATTCATCCGGAGAAAGCGCGAGGCCGTTGGGACGGTTCATGCCACGATGGAAGAGTGATAATTTACCATCTGGTTGGACCATATAGACCCCTTGGAAATCGAGATCACGGTCTGGCCCGGCGACTCCATAGG
>CAZORO010000600.1:0-3477 GCA_964581845.1 uncultured bacterium | reverse complement strand
CATCATCCAAACCGCCAAGGGTGAGCTCGTGTTGGCCGAAGCCAGCACCACCGCATACAAGGAGATTGCCCGCGCCAAAGTCCTCGAGGGGCGGTGTTGGACCTTACCGGTTCTATGCAATGGACGAATCTATTGCAGGAATGCCAAGGGAGATGTGGTCTGCCTGGATGTCCATGGCCCCCGGCCGTGGGACGATGTGGATCAAAGCGTGAAATAGAGAGTTCCCACCCTGTGTATCGGCCATCTATTAGACCTCACCCCCCAGCCCCCCTCTCCCGCTGGGCGAGGGGGGTGCTCCCCCTTCTCCTCGCGGGAGAGGGGGGCGGGGGGGTGAGGTTTTCCGTTGACTATTCACCCCACTTGCTCTCTCGCCTCAAACATGGCAACAATCTTCGTCATGGAACCCATGATTAGGGTTCCCAGGGGATGAAGAGGAGGGGAGTGTCATGGCTGTCAAACACCCACCGCTGGTCAAGCGGATCGAGGATCTCGCCAAGCGTGTTCAAAAATCGGCGCATGAGATGGATGCGCCCAAGATGGATTTCCCCATCCGCGCCTTACAGAACGTCGAGTACGACGAGAAGAAGGGATTCTTCCAGATCGGAGACCGGGTCAAGTCCCGAACCCTTTCCTTCAACACGGTTAAGACCTTCGCCCAAACCCTGCGCATGGTCAGCGAGAGCAAGAAGCTGATCGAGACCGATGACATCGCCAGCAAGCGAGAGGTCTACTATGTGGCCAAGGGCTGGGGGGCGGCCAAGTTCGATGAGCAGAGCGAGTCGGATACGGTGATGGATGATGTCGAGGCCTATTTCGGCATCAACCGCGAGCAGCTGCGCTTCATGCCGGAGGAAAAGGGCGGGGAGGTGATGGGGAAACTCATCATCATCGACCAGAATCCCTCCACCGGAAAAGACATCCAGATCGACTGCATGAAGTTCGGCACCGGAGCCTACAGTATCCCCACTACGGTGGAGCACCTGCGTTTCAAGACCAATGCCAAGTTTATCCTGGTGGTCGAAACCGCCGGCGCTTTCCAGCGTCTGGTTAAGCACAATTTCGCGGAGACAGCCAATTGTATTGTTATCTCCATGGGGGGCGTGCCCACCCGCGCCTGCCGCCGTTTCATCCGGCGGCTCTCGGATGAGATGAAACTGGATGTCTATGCCTTCACGGATGGCGACCCTTATGGATACATGAACATCTACCGCACGCTCAAGGTGGGCTCAGGCAATGCCGCTCATATCAATGAGTTCTTCTGTGTCCCCAAGGCACGCTTCCTGGGCGTAACCCCCGATGACATCATCCGCTACAACCTGGATACCCACCCGCTCAAGGATGTGGACATCAAGCGCGCCAAAGATGCCCTCAAGAACGATCCCTTCGTGATCCGTCACAAACCCTGGCAAAAGGCGCTCAAGAAGATGATCGAGATGGGGGTGCGTGTGGAGCAACAAGCCTTTGCCAAGCATGGATACAACTTCGTGCTGGAGACCTATCTTCCGGAAAAGCTGGCGAATACCAAAGCGTTTTTGCCATAAGGCAAGCTCACGGAGTAGCGAATTCATTCGCCAATCGGCTCGTTCTTTCATTACCCTCGTCCAAGCGAAGTGGTTTTTAATCCCTCCGAGGGCCGGTCCGGATCACGCTGGGTCTTGTGCGCGAACATCAGGTCATGGGTGATCTCCGCACGGTCATAGAGATCCTCCAGGCACATGTCCATGGTCTGCATTCCCCATTTTCGTCCGGTTTGAATCACGCTCCCGATTTTGTGGAACTCCCCTGAACGGATGTAGTTCCTGACCGCCTGGGTGGCGACAAGGACCTCCGTAGCCAGCACACGCCCTTTCTTATTGGCCTTTGGGAGCAGCAATTGGGCGATGACACCCTCGATGGAGTTGGCCAGCTGCGCGATGATCTGGTTCTGATCATTGGCGGGGAATACCGAGACGATGCGTTCCATGGTCTGCAGGGCGTTGGGGGTGTGCAAAGTAGCGAAAACCAGGTGGCCGGTCTCCGCCGCCGTGAGCGCCGTGCTGATCGTCTCCAGGTCGCGCATCTCACCCACACAGATCACATCGGGGTCTTGCCTCAACACATGCACCAGCGCGCGCGAGAAGGAAAGCACATCGGCATTGACCTCCTGCTGCACGATGATGGCCTTTTTGGGCCGATGGACATACTCGATCGGGTCTTCGATGGAGACAATCTTGCAACGCCGTTCGCTGTTGACCAGGTCGACCATGAAATTCATGGTGGTGGTCTTGCCCATTCCCGTCGGTCCTGTAACAAGGATTAGCCCTGTACGCCGCCGGGCGAGTTCCTCAACCACCTTTGGCAATCCGAGCTGGTCACGGGTGGGGATCTCGTAGGTCCCACGGCGGATGGCGAGCTCAGGATGACCCCCCTGGAAATAGACCGTCACGCGGAAACGGCCCAGATCAGTGATCTCGAGTGAGAAGCACAGCTCGAGCTTGCTTTGAAGCACCTCCCGCTGTGGATCGGTGAGAAGCTCATTAACCAGCAGTGTGGTCTGCTCAGGGGTCAGCGGAGCCGAATTGGAGAGGATAATCTCGCCATCGATGCGGAAGGCTGGCGGGACACCGGCAATGAGGTGGATATCGGAGGCCCCTTTATCATAGGCGTATTTCAGATAAGGTGTGATTTTCTCTAGTGATGGCATGATTATCTCCTGAATAGACGCCGCAAAAACATACGGAGTCTTCCGCTGATTCCCCGGCGCTGGAAATGGTGCAGTTCTCCGGCTGCTTGCTCCAGATTCGGATTGAGCGTCAGGGCTTGCTCGAAGGATCTTCCGGCCTCATTCATTCCCAGCAGTCTCTGGCAGCGCCCCAGTTCCAGCCACACGGTGGGATCGCTGGGCAAGGCTTGCGCCGATGCGGAAGCGTAAACGAGAGCTTGGGAGAGACGTCCATACCGGAGCAGAACCCGCGAGAGCTCGAAACCCATCATCGCTTTGGATTTGGGAGATGCGGCGGTATTCAGCACTTGAGACAAACAATGCTCCGCCATCTTGGATCTCCGGGAGAGGAGGATTTCAGCACGTGCCAGCCAGCAATAGGGGGAGGCCTGGGTTCGAGACATGGCATTGTCTGAAAGTGCTAGTGCGGTATCGACAAGCCCCATCCGGAGAGACGCGACCGCTTTCGCTGAGAGCAGATCGGGATGTTCGGGGAAGAGTTCGAGGGCACGGTCGGTCCAGATGCTAGCCTCTTTGTATTCGCCCAGCTCAAGCAGCATCCGCACTTGCCCAAACCAGCCAGGAAAGCAGGTGTGGTCATCCTCCAAAGCCTTCGAGAAGAAGCGCAGAGCTACCTCATGTTTCCCCAAGCGATAGGCCTGTTCCGCTTCCTCTAAAAAAAATTCGGCGTTACGGATGGGTGTTCCCGTGCCATGGGTGCCAAGGGATTCCCCATTTGCCAGTCTCCCTGAGGGCTCCTCGAATTCTAGGTGGTC
>CAZORO010000599.1:0-3482 GCA_964581845.1 uncultured bacterium | reverse complement strand
AGGACAGCTACATACTACCCATACAATATAGAACCTTCTTCATGAAATGTCACCCCTGAATGTTTCGAGGAGGCTACCCGTTCACTGCCCGCCCAGTTTCCGGTTCAATCGCCGCAGCCTGTGGTTCAGTTCGCGCGCCATCCGCTCGGACCATTTCGGGGGCGAGTAGTTTGAGCTTTCCTCGCGTTCCTCCTCACCCTCGAAATCGAGCTGGCGCACAGGGAGACCTCCACGGCGCAAGGGTTTCCACTCGGAGTAATCGTAATGCAAGTCTTCCTCAACCTCGGTATCGGAGGGACTCTCCCCGCTCTCCGCTTCAGGGGAGGTGTCATAACGTTGAAAAATCTCACAGACCAGTTCGCGTGCTCTAGCGATATCCTTCTCGACATGCTCCAGGTACTTGGCGAGTTCGATCATGACCTCCGGATCGAAGGTCTCGCTCTGGTAGATCCGCCACCATAGCGTACTAGCCTGTTCGTATTGACGGGAACGTTTGTAGAGGGCCGCGAGGAAACGTGAACAGGAGTGCCAGTCGTAACCAGCGCGATCTATGAAGAGCAACGGTTCGAGCACCCGCATGGCCACCTCCTCCTGGCCTGAGCTTACCAAAGAACGCGCCACCCCCAGGCGTTCCCATAAGCTCTTAATCGCATCGGGCTGGCTGTGGCAACGCCAAGCGCATTCGGTCAGCGCGGCCAATGCCACAATATCCATGCGATTGTGATAGAACACAGGGGCCATGGTGCGCGGTGATGCCCCGCGCAGGAAATGGAAGTAAAGCGTGGGGATCAGGCTCCCTGGCACATCCCCCTCCCGCTCGCTGCCCAGCACCTTGGCTTCGAGATGGGAAAGGTTCGCAGCGCCATGGGCACGTTTCCACAACCTCCGTGCCACCGGTAGAAGGTCTAGGTGGGGGATACATTGGAGGTTGAAGCGGAGCCGGTTGACGATAAAGCGGGTTTTAAGAAGTGGTAGGTCGAAGGTAGCTCCATTATAGGTGACCAGCAGGGCAGCCCGTTTGAGGTCCTCGGCAAGCAAGGCCATCTGGGCAGGCTCCTCATCGTAGTCGCGCATGAAGTACTGGACCACCTTGAAGCCCTCCTCCTCCAGGTTCCCCACTCCCACCATGAAGGCATAGGTTCCGGTGCCACCCGCGAGCCCGGTGGTCTCGGTGTCTAAAAAGAGGATCCGGTCCCCACCGGTCTCACCCGGTTCCAATCCGAAGAGTTGGATCAGGGCGGAAGCATCGAGGTTGCGGAGGTTCTCGAGAGGGTAATCTCCGAAGGTCTGATCGAAGGGAATCCACTCCTCACTGACAAAGCAGGTTTCTTCCCCGGCTGTACGGACCTCGCCGGGAACAAAGCGTCCGATGTCGGGGTATTCCTTCTGGGCGGGGGGTTGGCGCAGCAGATCCGCGCCGGTCACGACCCCGGCTGGGAGCGAACGGTTGAGATGCTTGAGTCTCCGAGCAAGATCATCCGGTATCATTGGGAGGTACACACTCTCTGGAGGTGAACTTCAAGTATCATATAGCAAGACTGGTAAGAGAAAACCCAAGGCTGGCTCCCGGCCGGAGTCCGGGTCCAGGAGTGCAACTCCTGAACCAGCTGCAAGACTAGCTCCCCGCTGGAGTGGCGAATTTATTCGCATTGTGTTACCTGTTGGAACCATTTCATCCTTCTGTGTCCTAATGCGAATGAATTCGCTACTCCGATCGGTGGCGCGCTGGATTCCCGCCTGCAGGGGAATGACAGGGCGAATAAAAATGGGGGGGTTGCCATGAAAATCGCTGTCATCGGTGCCGGACCCGCGGGTCTGGCCGCAGCTTTCGATTTCCTGCGCGCGGGCCACGAGGTGGTCTGTTACGAGTCCTCCAACCAGGTGGGGGGTCTTTCCAGCGGCTTTAAAGCGCCTGGCTGGGAATGGCCGGTCGAGAGGTACTACCACCACTGGTTCCAATCCGATAGCGATATTCTGCGCCTCGCCGATGACCTGGGTATCCGGGATAAGATTCTCTTCCCACAACCCGTCACCGCCCTTTACCACGAAGGTAAGTTCTATCCCTTCGACAGCCCCATTGCGGTGCTCAAGTTCCCAGGTATCCCCTTTATCGACCGGCTGCGATTCGGATTCGCCGGAGCCTATCTCCGTTTCAGCCGCAATTGGCAAAGCTTTGAAAAATATGCTGCCCATGATTGGCTGCTTAAGGCGCTTGGGAAACGCGCTTATGAGGTTCTTTGGGAGCCGATGCTGGAGGGGAAGTTCGGGAGTGAGTATTACCGTGAGGTCAACATGGCCTGGTTCTGGGCACGCATCCATGCACGCACACGATGCCTGGGGACCTTCGAGGGAGGCATCCAAGCCTATTTCGACATCCTGGCTGAACGCATCCGTCACATGGGGGGCCAGATCCAACTGGAGACAACTGTCAACCAGATCCGAGCTGCCGCTGAAGGCAAGGTTGAGGTTGAAAGCAACGGAAAGACCGGGATTTTCGACCGTGTTCTTTCGACCAGTTCACCCGCCATCTTGGCCCGTACGGCGCCCGGACTCCCAGAGGATTATCTGAAGGCAGTCCTCAACCTCAAATCTCTGGGGGCGGTGGTATTAACCGTGGCGCTGGACCGTCCCCTCGGCCCTGGTATCTATTGGTACAACCTACCCAAAAAAGCTGGCTTCCCATTCCTGTGCCTGGTTGAACACACCTGCTTCATTCCTCCCAAGCACTTTGGGGGAGATCACTTGGTATATTGCGGAGATTATGTACCTGAGGACCACCATTACATGTCGATGAGTAAAACAGAGCTCCAGGAGGAGTTCCAGCCAGCGCTAAAGAAAATCAATCCGGAATTCTCGCCCAGTTGGGTGAAGGATTCCTGGCTGTTCCGTGCTCCTTATGCCCAGCCGATTCCCTTCCGGAATCACTCGAAAAACATCCCCCGCATCAAGACACCACTCCCTGGTCTTTTCTGGGCCAGCATGAGTCATGTCTACCCCTGGGACCGTGGTACCAACTATGCGGTGGAGATTGGCAGAAAAGCCGCGCGGATGGTGATGGAGGAGTAAGGTTTTTTTCTTGGATGGCTAAAGGCTGCGTTTGTGGAAACATATACCATAGGATTCCCAAACGTTTCTTAATCTGGGAAAGAGAGTGGAGAATCGGCATGAAAGAGAATGGACATAAGGAAATGTCTCAAGGCTGTAAAAATTCGCTCCATGGAAATTTACCGAAGATGGTGAGGAGCTTCTTACTCCTCACATGTCTGGTCCTGATGGTCATGGGGATGAATTCTCAAGCAGAGGAACCCGCATTGAAAGGGGAGTTGATCTTCCCGGAACAGTCAAAGCACTGCCATGGGAGCAGTCTGGTGGAGTGCCCGGATGGGAACCTGTTGGCCTGTTGGTTTTATGGTTCGGGGGAACGGAGCGCGGATGATGTGTTGATCCAAGGGGCACGCAGAAAGAAAGGGGAGGCTACATGG
>CAZORO010000598.1:0-3490 GCA_964581845.1 uncultured bacterium | reverse complement strand
TCAACCACTACAAGGTCGGAAAGCATTTCTTTCTGACGATCCAGGATGGGCGTTTTGCGTGGTGTCGTAACGAAGAGTCGATCCGCGCGGAGGCCGGACTTGACGGCATTTATGTGATTCGCACCAGTCAGCCCAAAGAGGAACTCCCGGCCGAAGATGCTGTGCGGAACTACAAACGGCTGTCACAAGTGGAACGTGTTTTCCGCTGCCTGAAGAGCGAAGACCTGCGTATTCGTCCGATCTTCCACCGTACGGATCCTCGGGTGCGCGCGCACATCTTCCTATGCCTGCTGGCATATTATGTCGAATGGCACCTGCGTCAGGCCTGGACGCCGCTCCTTTTCGCCGACGAGGAATTGAATCAAGACTGTGCGCTGCGGGATCCGGTCTTACCGGCTGAGCCATCCGCCTCGGCACGGCGTAAGAAATCCGTGCGGAAAACCGAGAACGGTCTACCGGTGCAGAGTTTTCACAGCCTGCTCAACAACTTGGGAACCCTTACCCGCAACACCTGCCGCATCGGTCAAAAAACCGATACCCCTACCATCTCTGTCCTCACCACCCCCACTCCACTACAAGCCAAAGCCATGGAACTGATGCGTGTGTACCCAGTCAGACAACAGTGAGGATGTGTATAGATCAAGTAGGATCAAAGGGTTACGTTGTCTGGTCCCCTGGAACTTCGGTTTAAAGAAATAGATCACACAGTGCTCAGGCAAGCCTCGATTTTTGATAACCTTCGATGGTTCTATCATGGCCTCTTGAGGTGAGTCGTACTCGATGATCGGATATGTCATGAATCCTGCCTGCCTCCATCATTCAGGGTCAAAGATTTTCAACAAAGTCTGAAAGACCTCGGTTTAGGGAGTCAACAGGATTTTTTCTCCCGCTAGCAGTCCCGATAACACCTGAATGAGACCCTCCGCAGACCCCCGTCCCGTTTTGATCATCCGTTTCCCGGGGGTATTGCCCTCACGCACCACTTTCACCATCTCCAGCTGCCCGATGGTCCGTACCGCTGACTGTGGGATGTAGAAGTTCTCGGCGGTACCGGTCTGGATCAGAACCCGCCCAAACATGCCGGGATAGAGACGGTCATCGAGGGGTAACCCAATCTTGACTAGAAAAGCTCTCGCGCCCGGTTCGGACTGCGGAACAATCTCCTCCACCTTTCCCTCGAAGGATTTGTCCAAAGCATCGATGAACACTGGCAACCGGTCGCCGCGTGAGAGATAGTTTGACAACGACTCACGCACATAAGCCTCCAGCCGGAGTTCGGAGGGATCATAGAGTTTGAGCAAGGGGACACCTGGCACCGCAGTGTCACCCGGCTCGGCCAAACGGTCGATCACACGTCCCGCTAACGGGGATTTGATTCGGGCGTACGTCTGGGCCACCCGTGCCTCCACAACCGCCTGGCTGGCGCTGTCCACTTGCGCGAGCGCTACACGATAAGCACGTTCCACCTGGTCGGCCTTTGCGGTTGGCACCACATCTTCCTTAAACAAGGCTCTCATACGATCGTACTCCTTCTGGGCCTCGTTCAACTGAGCGCGAGCCGCCGCGAGTTGCTGTTTGGCCTGAAGCTCCTTGGCCTCCAGGTCACGGCTGTCGAGAAGGACCAAAGGATCGTCTTCTTGAACAGTGTCTCCCGCGCGGACTTGCACATCCTGGATAGTGGCCAGAATCCGCGCCGAGACCGAGATTTCATGCTTCGCCGCTATCGTTCCGGGTATCCGCTCAACCACAGGCTCCTCCTTGAGGATCACCTCGATGGAGGGAGGTTCCACAGTCCCGCTGGGTTTGGGTTGTGCAATCACGCTTGGTAGGATTTTCGAGTGGAAGCTTCCCGCCAGGTAGGCCACGAGGAGAATCAGGCTGCAGATTCCCACGATAGCCTTCAATAGAGATTTCAGCCCTTTCAATAATGCTTTCATGTTTCATCCTCCATGGGCATGGGTATGCCATGGCCCGGACGGTTCCGGTAGAACAGACTGTATACGACTGGAACCAATACCAATGTAAAAAGAGTAGATGCCGCGATCCCAAAGATGATCGACCAGGCTAAGCCGGAGAAGATGGGGTCCAGAGTGATGACTATATTTCCGAGGAGAGCGGTCCCAGCGGTGAGGAAGATCGGTCTCATGCGGATCGCACCCGACTGGATAAGGGCCTCCTCTAGATTGATTCCCTCGCGCAGGGCATGGTGCACGAAATCGATCAGAACCACTGAGTTACGTACCACAATCCCCGCTAAAGCGATCATACCAATCATCGCCGTGGCGGTAAAAAACACCGGATTAGGAAAGCCTTCAATCATCCGGCTGCCAAGATGATTGAGAAGCCAGAAGCCCGGCATAATCCCGATCATCGTGAGCGGGATGGCGGTCATGATGATGATAGTCAAGGTGCCAGACTGAGTTTGCAGGAAGATCACAAGGAAGATGCACAATAGCGCGGCTCCAAAAGCAAGTCCCAAATCACGGAAGACATCCAGGGTGATCTTCCATTCTCCCTCGCCATTCCAGACTACATGAGTTCCAGGTGGCAGGTTCCAGGGATCTCCACCGCCGATCCGGAAGTAGCTGCGATCACTTAATGGAACAAAGTTTCCAGTGTGGGGCTGCCCCAGATCCGCCCCCATGTCCAACACCGCATCCGCTGGAGCACGCCCCGCCATCTCGGCAAAGACATATGCCACAGGCTCCAGATTCTTGTGATAACGGGTCTTGTCCACCAAGCCTTTCTCGAAACGGCCTAATTCCTGAATTTGCACCGAGGGTTGAGGTGCATCCCGCAGGCTGCCCCCTTCACGTACCTTGGTGATTCCTGGGCGCCCTTTGACATACAAAGAGCCAAGTTCTTCGATGGAAGACCGGTGGGCGCGTGGCAGGCGGAGCTCGATCTCCAAAGGATGTGCCTCGGAAGGAACTTGCAGGAAATATCCCTCGGATCCTGATAACGCTGTCTGGAGAGTCCGTGCGATGTCCTCGGTTGAGATCCCTGAGAGAGCCGCTTTCTCCTTGTCAGCGATAAAAGTGAGTTCCTCTTGGTCATCCTCCACGCTAGTATCGACATCCACGACCAGGGGTTCACGTTCAAACCTCGCGGCGGCTGTCCGGGCCGCTTCCTGGAGTTTCTCGTAAGGAGTTTCATCTCCGCCATAGATCTCGGCGGTGAGTGTGGAGATAACAGGAGGGCCGGGTGGAGATTCCACCAGTTTAATTCGTGCGCCATGCTTCTGGGCAACCGCTTCGAGCTGCTTCCTGAGGCGCAGGACAATCTCATGCGATTGCTGGGCACGTTCATCCTTGGCGGCGAGTCCGACTCGGATATCTCCGAGGTGGCCTCCCTCACGCAAGTAGTAATGGCGCACCATCCCATTGAAGTCCATCGGGGAAGGTGCGCCGGAGAAGGTGACATAATCCATAACCTCTGGCGTGGTGTTCAAGACCTCCACAAGCTCCCGATTGACCAGGCCGGTTGTTTC
>CAZORO010000597.1:0-3496 GCA_964581845.1 uncultured bacterium | reverse complement strand
CGTTATAGCAGTCAGGTGATTCTCTCCTTGTCCCCTCCCCTCCTCTCCGTCTTCATGCCCGTATACACCGCCGGGGAGTTTCTCCGTCCGGCTATCGAGAGCATTCTCCAACAAACTTTCCAAGATTATGAATTCATTATTGTGGATGACGGTTCCACTGATGAGTCGGCTGAGATCATCCGTTCCTACACCGATCCGCGCATCCGCTTGATTCAACAGGAAAACCAAGGCTGTTATCCGGCTCGTAACCATGCTATCAAGGAGGCCCGGGGTGAGTTCCTGGCCAACATGGATGCCGACGACATCAGTTTACCGGAACGCTTCGAGAGACAGATCGAGTACCTTCAACAACACCCATATGTTGTTCTTGTTGGAACCTACACGTATGGCTGTGATCGGGAAGACACCCTGCGGCTCAAGCAGCCAGTGCGCTTCATTTACGATGAGGCCTCGGCGGTTCCGCATGTTCTCAGCCGTGCGAGTCTTCAGAAATCGAGTACCTTCACCTGCGCCACCATCATGTTCCGGCGTTGTCTGGTGGAGAAGATTGGGGGGTATGACACACGGCTTTGCTTTAGCGCTGATGTGGATTTCACCGCGCGAGCGGCATTGGTGGGGCAGGTGGCTTGTTTGCCGGAATACCTCTATGTGTTCCGTCTCTTGCCCCATGCGATCAGCGGTGCGGGGTCGGCGATCCAGCGTGAGATCATCTCCATCATGGCCGCCGCCTCAAGCCGCGCGGAAGCCCATCATCAGCTCGCCCAGGAATTGAACTCCTGGGCAGGAGTCCGTTCCTACACCCAACAGGAGATCCAACGGCTGGCTCAGCTTACCGAGGAACGGAAGCGCCTTCCCTCCATGAGCTCGCGAAGGAAAAAAGCCTACTATGAAACCCGTTTGGCGACCTTGCTACGTGTCAATGGACGCCCCCGTGAGTCGCTAAGCCATTCCCTTCGCGCCGTTCTCCTCGCTCCAGAGCACCTTTTCCTGGAGAGGAAGCTGGTCTCGAACCTGGTGAAGGGGGGATTCGCCATGCTTACCGGTCGAGGTCCAACCCCAATGTCACGATCTTCTTAGGCTCCACCTTCAGTCTCACTGAATTGTTCTTTACCTCCAGTTTCTCCTGTTCTTTTTCCTCCAGGGAAAGCTGGACAACCTTCTTCAATTTCAGACCGGTTTTGACCTTACCGTTTAGGGTCTTGCCCGTTGGATTAAAGAACCGCAATACCAAACGGTCTCCCTGTTCGGAGTGCTTCATGGCGGTGAGCACCAGATTGTCAGGCTCAATGCTCAGGAAGCTCTTCTGCTTTGGAAGATCGCCTTCATGTGCTCCGGCCTGGACCACCTCGAGGGGGACTGAGACCACCTCCGCCTCTCTCATAACTCCGCCCTTGTCCCAACTCGCCTTATGCGGGTAGATCCAATAACGGAACTCATGCTCACCGGGGCACTGCGAGAGGGTCATCTCTGGATGCGGATCCCAGCGCTTACTGACTGTAGTCAACGACACTTCGTAAGCACGCATGAGAGTTAAGGCAATAGCCCGGTCGGAGTCTTCGGTCACTTGGTATTCACGCAATCCATCATTGAGAATGGCAAGGCCAGCGTCTTCATCACTGATATCCACGAACCGGTGCATTGGGAAGGTTGCATTGACACCTCCATGCCAAGGTGATTCAGGTCCATGATCGATTTCTCTTTCAACCACATCAAAAGCAGATTCCACATGGCAAACAGCAGCGCCCAATTTGGTGGGGAACAAGACCCGGAGACGGTGATTCCGCGCCTCATTCGTAAACCGGGTGGTGATTTCAACAACGGGAGATCCTCTGCGTAGCGTCACATAGGAGGTCATCATGAGATCACAGGTTTCCGTTGATCGAGATGAGGAGCTTCCCGATCCATCCAATCGTTGCCAAGGATCACTCCCATTCTCCTCCAGGCGTTTGGGTACTTTCATGTGGTAGTCAATCCGGTACCGGACCAGTAAGGGTCCATTTTCCTCGACCGCGATCTGAGCGGGGACGCCGACATTGGTTAGAACACGGTCGATCGCGGGTTCGATGTGCATCCAGGCATGGCCAGCCTCACCACCATCCTCAAAGGTATGCAGATCGTCATAGATTTGTCCTGTGGCAGTATGAATTACCACAAGATTTCCTGATGGTCCAATCTGGATAGCCAGACTGCCATTCTCTACCGTATTGATTCCAGAGATCAGGCTTCCCACATGAAATCCTTCCATGGGAATCAACCTGTAGGTCGAATACCCAAAAGCAGGAACCTCTTCTGCCTCGAAGTGGAACCGCACCTGCTCGCACTCCATCATCGCGGGAGCATCTCCGGCATGGTTCACGATGGCGTGATGAGGTTTGCGGGTGGAGATCTGAATCTTCTGGACTGTCTCTTTGGCTTCATCGCGGAGACCGAAGATCTTCAGATTCGAGGTCCGGGGGATATCCACCACGGCGGTGACCACCTCGGTGCGTGGGAAAGGCGAGAGATTGAAAACTGTCAGAAAGATATCGTTGGGAGTGCCATTCGAGTTGTTAATGCGCTTCTGGAGGGCTTGGAGGCCACGGCTTGCGATTCCTTTAGCGATGTTGGTGGTCTGGCGCAAACGGTAGGTAACATCCTTTTCGATTTCATCCACACCACTGCCCGCGATGCTGTCATGAGCATGGGATTGGAGCATGAATTTCCAAGCCTGATCGAGCAGGCGGGTGGGATACTCCGCTCCCAACAACCAGCCCAAAGTGGCCAGCGGCTCCGCACGCCTTTGAAGCGCCGACTCCGTTTTGGCATTCAAACGCTTCACACGGGTCCGGCTGGAGAGGACATCGCTGTAAAGATGAATGCGTCCTCCCATCATCTTGGGAACCCGGCGTTCCCCTTTGAGAACCCTTAGGTTCTTGACATTTTTTTTCACCTTATCGATCCAGCCGGGGAGAGTGCTGTGGATGAGAGTGTCACCGGGAAGGAGGTCCTTGCCATCCTCGATAATCTGAACCTCCACGAGGTCGGGAACGCTGCTGTCATGCCCCACCATGAAGGCCAGATAGTGTGTCGTGGCGGTGGCCACTTCCTTGTCACGGAGTGTTTTGATGAGTTCCGGCAAGCGTTCACGGTTGTAGACCTTCGGCACATCCAACAGGATGTGGTGGTCACGGTACCCCTCCTCCGTGGCCACGTGAAATGGCAGCCCTTGCTTGCTCCAGGTATGCATCCTCTCATCGATAGAGGTGCCATAGACCATGGGGCGGTAGAGGCCGAAATAGGCGTTGTAGCGCGCGTTGGAGCTCATCTGCGAGCCGAGGATCCGGGTTCCATCCGCCCCCTCGAAAATGAACTCATTCTCGACATCCTCATGCGAAACACCATGGTAGAAGAGAATGGTGTCGATCCCGAAACCGGTGTAAATCTGAGGCATCTGGGAGTTCTGTCCATAGGAGAAGGGGGTGTGCCCCACCTTCATCACCTTCCCGAACTCCCCAGC